>NZ_JAQNCQ010000014.1:0-3959 GCF_028368005.1 Geitlerinema sp. CS-897
AATTTTACCAGTTTGTTCGTTTCGGCGCTATCCCCTTCTCTCGCTATCGCATTGTTCGGGGGATGCACCGAAACTCACCGCCGCTTCACCACCAACCAAGCCTATTGGCTATGGTTGGAGCGCTGCGACGAATCTTGGTAGGAGATATAAAGGAAGGAAGTCCGAGCGATCGTCAACTCGAAGGATATCGCTGGGGAGCGTGTCCGACCATCCACGGACGCCCGCTCTGAGACGGTTGGTATCGCGACGGTGTCGGTTCTCGTTGCGCCTTCACCACTCGCGGTTCGGATGTTGAGGACTTAGAACTCAGAGAACCCGCATTGAGATTCACCATAGGCGGGGAGAAAATGCGTTGTGCGATCGCCTCACATTGAGGACAGTTCACCGGAGTTTGACGTTCGGCGATGGTACGCCAAGCTTCAAACTCGCCACAACGAGCGCATCGATATTCGTACAAAGGCATATAGATTAGCTCGGTAAAATATCTCGATCGAAAATGGCAGTCGGAAGGGCTAACGTACAGCAAGCGTTGGGAATATCGACAATACCGCTAATACGACCTTCGACGGGGGCGCAACTGAGGAGTAAATAAGCTTGTTCGCCGGTAAAGCCAAATTTCTTCAAGTATTCGATCGCGTTGAGACAGGCGCGACGATAAGAAACGTGAGCGTCGAGATAGTACTGTTCGCCGCTGAATTCATCGACGGAAATGCCCTCGAAAATCAGATATTCTGAATAGTGCGGTTCGACGGGGCCGGGCTTGAAAATCGGGTTGACCATGCCGTATTTTTCCACGCCACCTTTGATAATATCGACGTGGAGGTCGATGTATCCCGACATTTCGATCGCGCCGCAGAAGGAAATTTCACCGTCACCTTGGGAAAAGTGAATGTCTCCCATCGACAGTTTCGCCCCGTCCACGTACACCGGGAAGTAAATCCGAGAACCTTTCGAGAGGTTTTTAATGTCGCAGTTTCCACCGTGTTCGCGAGGGGGAACGGTGCGTGCGGCTTCAGCCGCGACGCGATCGAACTCGGAACTCGGCAACGTGCCTAAAATGGCTTTGTCGGGGTTGGGAAGTGCTGCCAGGGGCGGAATTTGTGGTTTCCACGGCGGACCGCCTTTATCGACTAAGGCTTTTTCGCGACGGTTCCACTCGGCTAGGAGTTCGTGGGAGGGAGCGCAGCCAATTAAGCCGGGGTGAGTAATCCCCGCAAAGCGCACGCCGGGAATATGTCGAGACGAGGTATAAATTCCTTGTAAGTCCCAAATGGCTTTCGCGGCTTCGGGAAAGTGATCGGTGAGGAATCCGCCGCCGTTCTCACGGGCGAAAATTCCGGTGAATCCCCATTCGTCCCCCGGTAACGCTCCGATGTCGAGTAGATCGACCACGAGGATATCTCCGGGTTCTGCACCGTTGACGTGAATCGGACCGCTGAGAACGTGAACGACGTTGAGATCGACATCGCGAATGTCGCTAGGATCGTCGTTGTCTTTAATTTGTCCGTCTGTCCAGTCTTTACATTCGATGCGGAATACGTCGCCGGGATTGACGGAAACGACAGCAGGAATGTCCGGATGCCATCGGTTGTGACCCGGAAGTTCCTGTTCGTTCATCGGTTTGGTCAAATCGACTTTGAAGAGGGTTTCTGGCACGATCGTCCTCTGGTGATGTGGTCAAAACAACGGCAGTTTTTTGGGTACGCGAAACTGCGAGAAAACGCGATCGCGTTCCCCAAGTGGCTGTTTCGGTCGGAAATCTCAATTCTCAATCGATATCCGTAAGAAAAGTCAGAAAAAACTGAGTTTAGACAGAATTTAACATAAAGGGTCTGTAGAGGACGATCTTGTTACTTTTGTTACGAAATGGCGCCCGAAACCGTTCACAGCGATCGCAAAAAATAAGAACGATTCTCAAATAACGTTATTCAATTTTGAATTAAAAGTATTTAATAATGAGAACGATTATATAAATTTAAAAGATTTGTTAAGATTTGAAGACAATTCTCGAGAGGCGATCGCTCGAAAACTCCTTAAAACTTCCTTAAAAATTCTCGAAAAAATCGTTTTGAGACTCTCAACTGCTCGAGTTTTCGTCTAAAGACAATGCTGCTCACACTTTTCGTCACGATCGACGAGTAAACCTCGATCGCCGTAACTCCAAAAATCCGCGATCGCGAGGTGTTAGGTATTGTCTGAAACTGCGATCGCAAGAGTCTCGCGAGGAGAGTCACTTACAATTAACGTTTCGATCTCGCATTGCGTAACCTCAGAGATCGAGACTCGCCAGATCGTGGGAAATGCCAAAACTCTCTGTCGTCAGATTATTCGCGATAAATTACTGAATTGACTCGAACTGGTAGTAAAATATAAATTGCAATATAATTTTCGCTAAAAGCGTTCGTTGTGTTTTTTTGAAATTGTATTTTTTCAATCTTTTATTTTAATATGATACGATATTACGATATGACGTATTTTTTAAAAAATATATTTTTGTATTGTCGTTTGAAAGAAAATAAAGATTGTATCATTTCAATTTCTATTGTCGTTACAAGCTGTTTTGAAACCAGTCATAAATACAGATTTTCAAATTTAGGGCAATAGCAGTCCCAAATGAGTCGTCAAAAATTAAAACGCCAGAAAAAAATATGATTCCTCGTTCCCCGTTTCCCGTTCCCTTTTTTAAAGTTGCTAAATGTAACAGAGGATTGAAATCGGCGATCGCCCTGTTAAGTTGAAGTTTTAAGGGTCTTCGGAGTTTGAGGTGATAAGCGGACTTTATACTCGGTCAAAACCATCCCCCCAACCCCCCTTCGCAAGGGGGTGCTAAGGGGGGATGCGCCCCGGTTCGATTTCGTCTTATTTATAACAAATCACACCGTAATCTCAGGAGACCCAGTTTTAAATTTGCAAGATCGATCGGTTTGCTAACCTATAGAAACGAAACACGATCGCTCGACAGCCATGTCAGAAACTTCCCACTTCACCTTCGCTGAAATCGTCGAACTCCAACCACCCCTCAACGATCGCCTCACACGATATATGTTAGAAAACTTCGGCGTCACCCTAAAACTCCGAAGCCCTCACCCCGTCGAAACCCTGCAAGTACAACTGTGGACGAACGCGCACAGCAAATATAACAGCGAAGGAAACTGGCACGCGATCGACCTTCCTTACAAAACCACCCTAAACGACGTTCACTCGTTTGAAGGAGGATTTTTCCCCACGAGCCAGGGACAATACGAATACACATATCGCCTGCGTGTCGAGGACGATATGGAGTCGTGGCAATGGTTGGGACTTCCCCCGCACAACGGCAAACTGCACATCAAAGCGCCCTCAGACGCGATGCCTTGGACGCAAGGGCCGAGTTGCGTGGGCGTTTTACCCCGTCTTTACATCGGGAACTACATCGCCGCCTCCCAAGCCGACAAACTGGGAGTCGATGCCGTGTTGAACATGGCTGAAGAACTGACGTTGACGTATCCCCCCGAAGCCGATATCGCTTACTGCAAACTGGGAACCGCCGACGGCGCACAAAATCCCATCGACGACGAACTCCTCGAAAAAGCCATACACTGGATCGACGATCGCCTTACCGAAGGTCGGCGTAAAATTTTAGTCAACTGTCGCGCGGGAATCGGTCGCAGCGGTTCGGTGATGGTAGCCTATTGCTTTGCGAAACACCCCGACTGGACTTACGTGGAAACGGTGGAATTCGTCTGGAGTCGCAAGCCGAGTATTTACCCCCACCGCCAGTTACAGGAGAGTTTAGAGCGACTGTTTCCCCGTCGGTAACGAGGTGATGGGGTTCAGTGGTGCAGAAAACTTTTCGAGATCGGGGATTGACAAAAAACATATAATCTGAATTGAGGTTTGAACCAGATCCCCGGCATCTTGGGTATCTGTTTAGCGTAACGGCCAAAGTACGACGAAAGGGGGATGGCACAAGCCAGGAC
>NZ_JAQNCQ010000265.1:0-10244 GCF_028368005.1 Geitlerinema sp. CS-897
AAATGGCGATAAATTTTAACTTTTTTAACGAGGCGTTCGACCCCTATTTAATTTCTCGGGTTGAATTTTCAAATTTTACGGATTTTGCAACAATTCTTTACAAAAAAGGCAGGTTTAGCCGAATTTCTGCCCATCTTCTGTAGTTTTACGGAATTTTAGACGGCGAACTCTGTATTTTTTACACGAGACAGCAGACGTGAGTGGGAACGCGAATCTGTCCAAGCAATCCATGACAGGACAGGGACGGCAGTTCCTTTACCCCCAGTCAGACTGGCTCTTGACTAGAAGCCGGTTTGCCCGAGCGGTACGCTACTCTTTTATCCCTCTTCTTTCAAACCGGAATGAGATCCTATTAGAAAAAGATCCTGAAGCTCCCAACGTGCTTGCATTTGGGAGCTTCTATTAGCCAAAAGTCTACAAATTGTAGAATTCAAGTCGAAATATTTCTCAAACCCTCTCCTCGACAAGCGTTACACGATTGCGATCGAACTTTTCATTCCGAGAGTGACAGAAGAGGGTTATACGGAATCCGAATTTCAAATACTGGTTTTGCCCGACCTGACAAATCTCTCTCTGTGTCCTCTGTGTCTCTGTGGTGAAGACTTTTTGAAACCTAGCTTATCGGAAACCGATGGAGTATTAGAGCTTGGCGGCGTGTAGAGCAAGCTAGGGAAAGCATCGACCAACCGAGTAAAATAGCTTCTTAGAACTCAAATACTCCAGCTACTCTGACGATCGCCCTTGAGAACGCCCGTGCCATCGTCTTGGAGGTTTTAAATTTCCAAGCTCGGACGTTTTCCGTAAAAACGATAGTTGCGATAATCCCTCAAAATGCGATCGTGGTCGAAACAGAGATTTGGGGGAAGTTCCCACAAGGAAAACACCTCTAAATGCTTGGCGTCGTCTCCCGCTTGGGGGATTCCCGTAGCGGTGGCGAGAAACACGACGCTGAGGGTATGTTTTCGAGGGTCTCGTTGAGGATTCGAGTACACGTGAAACTGTTCGATGAGTTCCACGTCTAACCCCGTTTCTTCCTTGGCTTCGCGAATCGCCGCCGTTTCGACGGTTTCCCCGTAATCGACGAAGCCGCCGGGAATCGCCCAGCCGTGAGGGGGATTTAGACGTTCGACGAGGACGATCGAACCGGGAGGGCGATCGATCGATTCGATGAGAATATCGACAGTCGGGACGGGGTTGCGGTAAGTCATAAACGGAGAGACGAGGGGAGACTCGAGAGAGCGTCAATGTTGAACTTAAGCCGAAAACTGAACCGGACTTGAGAAATCCCGTGTTAAATTCAACCTTGTAGCAAGTGGCGAGAGTTATGCCGTTTCCGAGATCTAGTGGAATTTTACTGCACCCGACTTCCCTTCCCGGTCGCTTTGGAATAGGCGATTTGGGAGAGGAAGCCTACCGTTTCGTGGATTTCCTCGCTGGAAGCGGACAGCAGCTCTGGCAAATTTTACCTCTCGGACCGACGGGATACGGGAATTCTCCCTATTTGTCCTATTCGGCGATGGCGGGCAATCCGCTGCTGATTAGTTTAGAACGGCTGTGTGACGACGGGTTGCTTTCACAAGAGGATTTGGCGGAGGTTCCCGAACTCCCGAGCGATCGCGTGGATTACGATCGCGTCGAACAGGTGAAAACTCCGCTGTTACAAAAGTCGTACCGTAATTTTCGCAGCGTCGCCACCACCGACCAACAGAAGGAATTCGTCGAGTTTTGCAAGGATAAAGCCCACTGGCTCGACGATTACGCTCTGTTTATTTCCCTTAAAACGCAAGTTTACAACGGAACGAGTTGGAATACGTGGGACGACGAGATCTCGAAACGCGATCCCAAGGCGTTAGAGAAATGGCGAGAAGAGCTTCACGAAGAAGTCGAATTTCGCAAATACCTGCAATTCGAGTTTTTCCGGCAGTGGTCGGCGCTGAAGGAATACGCCAACGATCGCCAGATTCAAATGTTCGGCGATATTCCCTTTTACGTGGCTCACGATAGCGCCGATGTTTGGGCCCATCGAGATATCTTTTGTTTGGACGAGGAAACGGGTAAACCCTCGTTGATGGCAGGCGTTCCGCCGGATTACTTCAGCGCGACGGGTCAACTCTGGGGAAATCCCATTTACGATTGGGAGGAGTTGAAGAAAACCAATTTCCGCTGGTGGATGCAACGGTTCCACGCAGTTCTCGATCGCCTGGATTTGATTCGTATCGACCACTTCCGAGGCTTTGAGGCGTATTGGGCCGTTCCTGGCGACGAAGAGACGGCGATGAACGGGGAATGGGTCGAAGCTCCGGGGTACGAATTTTTCGATCGCTTGAAAGAGGAATTGGGAGAACTGCCCATTGTCGCCGAAGATTTGGGCATTATTACGCCGGAAGTGGAAGCGTTACGAGACCGTTTCAAATTCCCCGGAATGAAGATTTTGCACTTCGCCTTCGATTCCGGTCGCGACAATCCTTATTTACCGTTTAATTACGATTCTAAAAACTTCGTGGTCTATACGGGAACCCATGATAACAATACAACCGTGGGGTGGTACGAGGCGCGATCGGATGAAGAAAACCAATGGGTTTGGAATTATATCGGTTGTAGTCGCGGCGAAGGATTCCATTGGGATTTGATTCGCTTGGCCATGAGTACTAATGCCAATCAAGCGGTGTTTCCATTACAGGATTTGTTCGGACTCGGGGCGGATGCCAGGATGAACGAACCCAGTAAGGCGGAAGGAAACTGGGAATGGCGGTACGACCCGGAACTGTTGACGGACGAGTTACGAGATCGCTTGTTGTTTTATACCTGTGTTTACGGAAGAAATCCGTCGTAGTTTGACAAGGGTTTGAGAAAATTTTTGACGCCGAGAGGCATCGCCAATAACAACAGAAACGGTCAGTTTAGGTTTGACTCTTGAATCTCTGACCGTTTCGTGTTAAAAGCAAGATAATTTAGCGAACGAGAAACACGCTCGTTCGAGTTTTTCCGATTTGCGTTATGCTGGTTCGCTTGAAGCTCGAAAATCTATATTCCTTCAAGGCGGTAGAATTTAGTGCGATCGCCTCTCGAGAACGCATTCATCTCCATCACGTTTATCCAGCTCGCAATCGTAACGACGTTCGTTTAACTCGCTTTGCTGCTATTTACGGGGCGAATGCCTCTGGAAAATCAAATTTTGTTAAAGCCCTCGAATTCGCTCGCAATTTTATTTTACACGGACAGCGACCAGGGGAAAAAATTCCCGTGGAACGGTTTCGTCTCGATTCCGACTGTTTAAAACGTCCGGCTCGGTTTACGATCGAAATTAAGTCTCGAGGAGTCCTCTACGAGTATGGTTTTGAATGCGATCGCGAACGGGTACATCGAGAATGGCTGTACAGCTTTACTCGTCAAAGCGATCGACTGTTATTCGATCGACAAACTCAAGCCAACGGAAACGCAACCCTCAAGTTCGGCGATTTTACCAAGTCTCTTAGTTCGGAAGACCGACAATTTCTCGAATTCGTCGGGAAAGGAACTCGCCCTAATCAATTATACCTCCACGAATGCGTCGAACACAACCTTGAAATTTTTATCGATCCCTATCGCTGGTTTCGTCATACCCTAACCATTATCAACCCCGAAAGTCACCCGCTGTCGATTGAATTAGACTTACAGAAAGATGAAAATTTTCAAACCTTTTTTAATGAGATTCTACAAATTGCCGATACGGGAATTAGTCGAATTGAAACAGAAGAAGTTGATTGGGATACTCCTGAAGGTCAACTGGTTCAAAATTTCCTGAAAGACCGATCGAACTCAGAATTTGCCGATGTCATTTACTTGCACGATTCTGACGGAATGAGATCTACAGTCATCAATCACCGTGAGGATTCAAAACTTCTGAAGTTAGTCACGATTCACCGAGACAGTCAAAATCGAGAAGTTCGATTCGATATTTACGAAGAATCTGATGGAACTAAGCGGCTTCTCGATTTAATTCCCTTACTTCACGAATTAATTGCTTCAGACGGAGAGCGCGTGTTTGTGGTGGACGAACTCGCACGCAGCCTTCATCCTCAGCTTTCACGGCTTCTGGCTGAATTACATCTCAAGTCTAACAATCAAAATAAGCCGACTCAACTTATCGTCACGACTCACGAAACGAACCTATTAGACTTAGAACTGTTGCGACGAGACGAGGTATGGTTTATGGAAAAACAGCTTAACGGTGCTACCGATCTTTACTCGCTATATGACTTTAAACCTCGCTACGAAAAAGACGTTCTGAATAACTATCTTCAAGGTCGTTACGGTGCAATTCCGTTTTTGGGAAATGCCCGTGCTTTGGGGTTAACGAAAAGTTCCTAACGTTCGTCTCACTTCGCATGGCTAAAAAGTCCAAACGCTCCTTCAGTCGCCCTAAACCGAGTCGGGATTTACGAAAAGTCTATTTTATCGCGACAGAGGGAGAGAAAACAGAAGCGATATACTTTGACTGTTTTAAAGGCAATCCGTATCGTCAAAATGTTATTGTTCGAGTATTACCAACACGCAAAGGTCGTTCGTCTCCCACAAGCGTCCTGAATCGTTTACAAGAGAAAATTAAAAAAACTCAGCTAAAACCCGGTGACGAACTTTGGCTCATTGTGGATGTTCCTGAATGGGAAAAATCCGAACTTCAACAGGTGTACCAAGTTTGTCAAAAACAGGGATATTTTTTAGGTGCCAGCAATCCCAGTTTTGAACTTTGGCTGCTTCTACACCAGAGAAATCCTCGTACTCCTGCAACGGTGAAGGAATGCGAAAGCGAACTGACTCGTTTATTGGGGAAACGTTACGAGAAAAGTAATTACGACGCTCAAAAACTCTTGGCTTACGTTAAAGAGGCGATCGCACATGGAAAACGTCTACATACTGACGAACAGGAATTTTGTCCGCAGCAAGTCGGAACTCACGTTTACCGTCTCGTTGAAAAGTTGATTGTTAAGACTTGAGGTTTTCTAAAAGAAGTCGTATAACAGGAGCATAGATCCCCGGTATCTCGGAGATGCTGGGGTTTTGGGAAGCAAATCTTTTCAAACCCATAATTGAAGGAATTCTCAAGGCTCGATTCTAAAACTGGCCACTTGCCAGGGCTCGAGGTTTTCACTTCCCTCGATATCTCGTTCTAAACCATCGACGCGAGAGGCGATCGCACCGCCCAAAACACTGTCGAATTCGACTTTAGCGGCGTTTCCAATACTGTCGTATCCTCGCAGAATCCAGCCGCGAGAGGCGTCTTCGGCTTGTTTGAACGCTGTGACGACGAAGTGTTTGGGCTTGACGGTCAACCAAGACATCGACGGGGGAAGATGTCCGCTGGAGGTTTGGGAATTTCCGAGACGGACGAAAACGGGTTGGTTGAAACGATATCCCCATCGGACGGTTTCGGCGTCTCGCCAATCGCCGGAATGGGGATAGATGGCGTAGGAAAATCGATGTTCGCCGAAGTCGGCGTCGGGGTCTGGCCAAGTGGAACCCCGTAACAGGGTCAGTCGCAATTGGTTCGGCTTGGCGTCGTAGCCGTGTTTGCAATTGTTGAGGAGACTGACGCCAAATCGATCTCCCGATAGGTCTGCCCATTGCAAGGCGGGAACTTCCCATTTGGCTTTTTCGGCCTCGGTTTGGGGTCGCGTCGGACGTGCGATCGCTCCGAAGGGTGTTTCGGTGGTAAAGCTTTCGGCATTGAGATTCAAGCCAAAGGCGGTTTTGACGAGGACGTGGGGTTCTCGCCAATCGACGCGAGTTTCGATTTTGAGGATGGGGGAGTCGATGTCGAGGATGTAGTCGCGGATAAAGCGGGAGTTGCGAAATCGCTGGACGACACGCACTCGCTGACGGATTTCGCTGTATTCTAGACAGGTTATCGATTCTAACGTTGCGGCTTCGAGAGGCTTTTCTTCATAGTTGGGGTCGATGTTCCAAGCATCCCAATATTGTCCTTTATCTTCAAAGAATTGTAAGCGATCGCCTCCAGAACTGTTCAGGATTTCCTGTTGGGTTTCAATATGAAAAATTGAAGCTAAATTACCGGTGATTTCGTCAATTTTTACGCGAATTTGTGTGTTTTGAAGTTTTGTGACATAATTGGGTATGTCATAATTCCGCGCCGGAAGTGACGATGGCTCGATCCAGAGGGTAGTAATTCCCATTTCCGGCAATTTGGGGATGTAAACCTGCAATGTGTCGCGAAACGGTATACTTTGCAGCGGCTTTCCGTCGATATCGCAAGCTCTCCAGGTTTTACTGGGGTCGGGAACCTGTATAACTA
Source organism: Geitlerinema sp. CS-897 (assembly GCF_028368005.1). NCBI lineage: Bacteria > Bacillati > Cyanobacteriota > Cyanophyceae > Geitlerinematales > Geitlerinemataceae > Geitlerinema > Geitlerinema sp. CS-897. Next base: position 6,293 of record NZ_JAQNCQ010000265.1, read on the forward strand.
CCACTTCAGAGCGATCGCCTCCCGCGACGTTGACACAATATACCGGGACAGCCTCAGAATGCTGTGGTGGTGGGAGTTTCAGCAGTTGCGTAAGGGAGTTTAGAGAGGTTTCTACCACCTCGGCGACGGTGCGATCGATCTTTTGCGTCGAGCGATCGGCGTCTCGGAAAACTTCGGGAATGGCAGAACCGGGGAGAATGTCGTGAAACTGATCGAAGAGCAGGAGTTTCCAAGCGCGATCGAGTTGGGCTTTGGGATAGGGGACTTTCGCCAATCTCGACGCGACGGAGGCTAACACCTCCGCCTGGTACAAACCGCGTTCGCCGCGACGGTTGGCGAGTTTGCGATCGCCGTGGGAGGTGTAACAGCCGCGATGGTATTCGAGATAGAGTTCGTTTCGCCAAACGGGGGGTTGAGGGGAAGCGGCGGCGAGGCGATCGAGGAAATCGGTGGCTTTGGAAAACTGGAGTTGGGGAAATTGGGGCGATCGCTGCCAGCGTCTGGCTACTTCTAGCATATCCCGAGTCGGACCGCCGCCGTGGTCGCCCACTCCCGGCAACCAAAGGGCTTCGGACAATCCCGTTTTCTCCTGCCAAGTTTTGGCGTAGCGGGCGATTTGCTGGGGGTCGATATCCTGTCCGATGGGAGAACTCATCCAACTGAGGATTTCCGACCCGTCGGGAGACTGCCAGCGAAACCACTCGTAGGGAAATTCGGTGGTATCGTTCCAGCGCAATTTCTGAGTGACAAAATAGTCGATTCCCCCAGCTTTGAGGAGTTGGGGAAGCTGCCAGCAAAAGCCGAAGCTGTCGGGAAGCCAAGCCACGCGAGAAATTTCGCCGAATTTCTCTCGGGTATAATGCTGTCCGTAGAGAATTTGACGGACGATGGATTCGCCGCTGACGAGATTGAATTCCGGTTCGACCCACAATCCGGCTGCGATTTCCCAAACTCCCGATTTAACGCGGTTTTGAATTTCGGCGAACACGTCGGGACGGTGGGTTTCGATCCAATCGTACAATGCTGGGGAGGAATGGCAAAAAATCAGTTCTGAAAACTCTTGTTGAAGAGACAAGACGGACTCGAAGGTTCGTTGTGCGGCGTCCCAGGTTTCCGATACCGGCCACAACCACGCCATGTCTAAGTGAGCGTGTCCGAGGAGAGACACTGTAAGGGAAGATTTGGGAAATTCAGTTTCGAGGATTTGGCGAAGTTGGGAGAGGGAACGATGGAAGCGATCGCGATCGCTCGGTAACGCCTCCCAGTCGATGACATCTATATATATAGAGAAATCTCGAACCTCTCGATGGAGAATTCCGCAAACAGCCAGTTCGTCGGCGATAAATCCGGGGTCGATTTCCTCCGATTCGTATATTAACTCGGAGGTAACTAACGCACCGTCGTCGTGACCGGGACTGACGAGGCGAATTGCCAGATTGAAACAGTCGCCAGGTCGAACGGATTCCCTCAGCAACAGCCGTCCGAAACAGTCGAACAAATCTCCTTCTCGAATTAAAGTTCCGTTGACAAAAATTTTGGCGTCTTCCGCCCACCAGCGCAGAGACAACCGTAACGCCAACCCCGTCACGTCGTAATCGTTTAAAAACTCCGGAACGACGAGGGTTTGACTCAGCCACAAAACCCGTTTTCCTCGTTTCCAAGAAATATGTCGCCGGGAATTCAAGGTGACGGGTTGCCAATTTTGCCAAGTTTCCGAAGGAACGGCTCGTTCGGTTTGAATATCGGCGTCGCAAAAACGCCAACTCTCTAAAATATCGAGACGACAAAGTTGTTTTAACCGCGCGATCGCCTGTGCGAGTCTTTCCACTGACTTCCCCTGCGAAATCTAGGAAGCATTGTATCGCGAGAACTCGAGTCGAAGACGCAGATTCCGGTAAAATAAAGGGATAACCGAACTACGGGGAGTCGGAATCGTGTCTGCTTACACCGGTCCTTACCAAAGTCGCCTGTTCAACTTTATCGCCGATCGCTCCTTGCGTTTTGGCGACACCGCAGCCAAAGCCTTTCGTCACGCCAAACTCGCCGTACAAAACGCCGCGCAAACCTTGCTGTATCCGGTGTACGCGATTTTTCAAACCATAAGACGCAGCGATCGCCAAGTGGCATCGGGGTCTACAGCCGAGGCGGAAGCGTTGCCACAATCCGACACCCCGATTCGCAACGTTTTAGAAACTCTCGATCGCTTAGAAGTTCGCGAAACGCCCGTTTGCGGAATTGCCAGTTCTCGCGAAGACAGAAAAATGGTTCTCGTCGCCGCAGAAAATCGCGTTCTCGAACCTCTCTCCCCGGAAAAACAACAACAACTCGAAGACTCTGTTTTAGCAGAACTGTCTCGAATTCCGCAGTTATCGCCGTCGCTGTCTTCGCCACCCGTCAAATCAAAATCTAGAAACAGCTTCGATCGCCTGATGACGTGGGTTCGAGGGAGTGCGATCGCCCGTCGTCTCAATTGGTTTAACGAAGCAGCACTTCCGGCGACAACCGTAAATTCAGGAGTTTCTAACTCCGACACCCGAGCGATCGTTTCATCTCAGGCAGTGTACGAGATCGATCGTCGTCTCGCCACCTTAGAAAGCGAGTATTTCCTCCCCATCGCCGAATCTCCCGAACCGCCGTTGGAGAAGTTGCGTCATATCCTCAAAGCGGCGATCGATTACTTTTTCGGCGGCGATCGATTTCGACACGACGAATTTTGGCTGGAAAAATCCCTAGAATCGCCATTGGGAAATCGAGAGTTTCTCAATTCCCACATCTCGGAGTCTCGAGACAGCGATCCGTGGCTGGCGAGTTCTCCCGACGTGGCCTCTTTACCCGGAACAGGTGCGATCGCCTCTCCAACTTCCCCAATTCCCACATCTAACTCGACAGTTTACAATTCCGCCGTTAACGAGTCTACCGTTTACGAACGAGTGCGCGCTCTCATCGAAGCAGCGATCGCCTACTTCTTCAATTTCGACGATCCTTTAAACGTTCCCAGCCAACCACCGCGAAAATCCTTCGCCACCGCCACAACTTCCCCAGTTTCAGATCCGTGGAATTTTGAAATTCAGGGGTTTGAACCATCGATTTGTGAATCTCTCAATTCCGATTTTTCCCAATTTGAAACGGCTTCCGCTTCCCCGACAGCGTTACCAGAAGGGAAGCCTTCAAATCCGTTCCGTCAAATTTCAGAAACAATCGATCGTTGGATTTCGACGGGTTCTCTGACAAAACCCTCGTTCCCGAATCGCGAAACGACAATTTCGACGACGGAAACAGCAGAATTGACGCCGAAACCCGTGGCATCGCCTCAATCTCCTTCTCGTCAATCTCAAGTTTCCCCATCGAACGGTGCGAAATCGAGAAGTCTCCCAACGCAACCGTCGAAATTTCAAACTCCCCAATTGAAAAATTCAAACACTCAAACCTCGAAATTTCAAAGTCCCAAAACTCAAACCTCCACCTCGAGAAATCTCCAAACTCGCCAATCGCGTCAAGTTCGGCGTCAAACGGAAACGGCGACTCTCGAATCTCCGCAAACCGCGACAGTGCCTCGAACTCGAGACTCTATCAATTCTGCTAACGCTAAGGCTTCCAACGCGCCAGAATTCCATCCCGATTGGCTCGAGGCACAAGTGGAGGATTCCAGTTATGTGAAACACCCGTTAGAAGTGGTGTTAGAATGGCTCGATAGCGTGATTTTGAAAATCGAGTTGTGGGTTGGAAATTTTTGGAATTGGCTGTCTGAAGAACTCTCGAAATAAGCCAAGTTTGAAGTTCAGATGATATTCGTTTTCGAGAAGCTGGGTTCGTATCAACCTACTCTCTACTCGAAATCTGCAAATTTCGACTTTCAGACAACTCTCGAAATCTACCCACACTCAAAATCCGTCAACTCTCAAACTTCGTTCCGACAACCCTGGAAAAATTGCAACTTCCCCACCTAGCAGCG
>NZ_JAQNCQ010000266.1:0-25809 GCF_028368005.1 Geitlerinema sp. CS-897
ATAATTTTGTCGAGAAATATTATTGTAACTTATAAAGTGGACGAGTTAAGTCAATTCAGATTTATACCTTGAGCAAGACGGCTTCTTGTTCATTTTCCACCCCCAGCTTTTGATAACTTTTTCAGCAAACCCTATTTATTGTCCCCTGTTTTTACACGCTGCTGCACCGTTCGGGGCGCAAGTCTACGCCGCGCTTGTCGCCTCTGATGCGGGAGGATTTGGGGGAGTCGGTGGTTGAGTTGGAGGGCGATCGTCAGCGTTGAGAATTCTAGAGGTCTTTGGGAAGGGGGATTATACTGAAGTCTTCCCCCTAATCACCCATGTAGGGGCGTTATACTGAAATCGTCCACCTAATCACCTCCAGGGGAGCGTTAGATGGAGTCTGTCTGCCTAATCTGCTTATATGGGGCGTTATGTGGAAAGTTTCCGTCTAATAAATTGTTAGACGTTCATCACTCACTCTGTCTAAACTAGAGAGCATATGCTCGTACATCTTCCGTAACTAACCAAATTGCTTTGGCAAGTGGGCGCTATACTGTTATGTCTATAAGTTGATTCAAAAGGCTCAATATGCAGTGGAAGCCAATTCAAGACCTACCAGATAACTGGCAAGACCTAGCTAATGCTGAATTGCCACCTCTTGTGACAGTCTGGAGCGAGCAAGCAGAGCGTCTTCGAAGCTCTGGCGAGTTCAAAACGTTTATTGAGAAACTACGTCGTGAAATAGCTATTGAAACAGGAATTATTGAACGTTTATACACGCTAGACCGTGGAATAACCCGTTTATTAATTGAACAGGGTATTAATGAATCTCTAATTCCACATGGAGCTACCGATCGCCCAATAGGACAAGTAATCGCCTTAATTCGAGATCAAGAGGCTGCTGTTGAAGGATTATTTGATTTTGTCGGCAGAAAAAGAACGCTATCAACTTTTTACATTAAGCAACTGCATCAGCTTTTGACTCAAAATCAAAATAGTACTGAGGCATTGATTCCGTCTACGGGAGAAATAATTAACATTCCTCTTATCAGTGGTGATTGGAAACAGCAGCCTAATAACCCAATGAGGAAAGATGGAACTATCTATGAATATTGCCCTCCTGAGCAGGTCGACTCAGAAATGGATAGGCTTATTCAACTTCATAATTTACATATTGAGCAGCAAGTACCTCCGGAGATAGAGTCTGCGTGGTTACATCATCGATTTACACAAATCCATCCATTTCAAGATGGTAATGGGCGCGTTGCGCGCTGTCTTGCTAACCTTGTGTTTATTCAAGCTGAGTGGTTCCCACTGGTAGTTACTCGTGATGATCGAGCTGCATACATCACTGCCTCTGAAGAGGCTGATCGAGGTGATTTATCATTCCTTATAAATTTATTTGCTAAGAGTCAGAAACAATCATTTATCCGTAGTCTTGGACTATCAGAGCAAATATTATCGGAGTCAAAACGAGCACAAGTTGTAATTGCTTCAGCTGTAGACAAGCTCAAACAAAACTTATCGGCGTCAGTTAAGGAACGTTGCGAGAAAGCTGAATCCTATGCTGATAAATTATTCACAGTCTCTTCGGAAAGACTGCAAGATATTTCTGAAGAAATTCAAATTTCCTTGGCAAACTTAGTTTCTGAAGCCCAAATCTTTACGGTTGAATCTCCATCTGATGACTCAAAGTCTCACTATCATCGTTATCAGATTGTAGAGACAGCAAAACAGTTAGGCTATTTTGCTAACCTTCGTCCTTATCATAGATGGATTCAGCTAGTAATTAGTCTAGGATCGTCAACAACAATGATCTTACTCTCTTTCCATGTGCTTGGCCATGAGTATAGAGGTCTACTCGTGTGTTCTGCATGTGCGTACCACAGAGATGATGCAGATGAAGGAGAGCGGAATATTAACGATATTCAAGCATTGACAGATTCACTTTTCCAGTTTTCATATGCAGATGACGAACATAGCGTTATTAAACGATTTCAAGATTGGCTAGAAGCAATAATTGTTACAGGCTTAGAGTACTGGAACAAAAGTTTATAATCCTGCCACCAGATTGTAAACTTACTCAAGCAATCATGTTTGGCGAAAATGTCTAACAATTCAAATGCAGCGGACGAGTCAAGATACTTAATTAGTAGCTTAAGGTAACCTAACGCCGCTGATTTGAGCCGTTAGGCAGCACATGCATCACCGGTCGCCGTGCAGCAGCCAGGATGAGGTATATGCTCGCAAGCGCTACCCGCATTAGGAGCCACCACAATGGAGAAGGTCACATTCCGTGAGGCGACGCTCGACGACGCCGACGCTTTATCGGATCTTATTCTTGAATCGCAGCGCCAATTCTGCTTCCACGAGTACACGGTCGAGGGGCAGGAACTGATGAACAGAGTATGCGGTAGGAAGGCTCTCCGGCACTATCTGGAGCGCGGTGATGTGTACTTCGTCGCGGAGAGCGAGGGGAGGATCGTTGGTGTCGCCGGGATTAGGGACAACACCCGTCTTGCCCACAATTTTGTAGATGCCAAATGGCATAGGCGAGGCATATCGAAGCGCCTGTGGAAGCTCGCCAGCGAAGAATGCTTGCGTCGTGGAAATCCAGGCTCTTTCGACTTGCGCGCTTCAACCTACGCGATACCGATCTATGAGAAGTGGGGCTTCGTCCAAACGGCTCCTACTAGCCAAGAGTGTGGAATTACATCCACACCGATGAAGCTGGAAGTGACAGCGAGATATGAGTGAGGCTCGGTGCGTCCAGTTCCTTGCAGCCGGACGCGTGCCGCCTAACATGACTGCTGGGGGTACAGACGATATCGACAACATATAGCCTCTTCATTGCTCAGATGGGGCGAGATGTTATCGGCTCTTTGACAGGATGGCATCAGATATTGATGTCTTTGTCCATAGCAGGACTATAGAAAAATGGTCTCACTGGTTTCGTCCAGTCGTCCTTCCACCGTCCCCGCCTCAACGCTGACGCGAGGAACCGTTGCAGGAACCTCCACCACTCCTTTCAAAAACGTCTCAGGCTCGGCAAATCCCTTGCGTTCTCCTGCCCAAACTTCCGCCGCCAGCAGCGACCCCACCACCATCAACCCAATCCAACTCAAACTTTTCAACCCCATCGTTCTCAACCCCTCAAAAAATCTCGTCCAACGCCAACACAAACCCCGGCAACACCGCATCTGCCGACACCGTCGCCGGATTCTCCAACACCGCCACCGCCGCCCCCGGCACGTACACCGCCACCTGCCGCAACATCGGATCGACGAGCCAACCCAACTGCGCCCCGTTCTCGATGTATTCCACCAGCTTGGCTTGCAACACCTCCCGCCGATCCGTCCGCGACCTCAACTCCACCACGAACGCCGGACACAGCGGCAAAAATCCCTCCCGTTCCCCCTCGCTTAACCCCTCCCACGTCGCACGGGGAATCCACGCCGCATCGGGCGATCGGTTGGCTCCGTTGGGCAAGCGAAACCCCGTCGAAGACTCGAACACCACCCCCAATCCCGTCTGGCGGTTCCACAATTCCAGTTGAAAGATAATACTCGTATTGCGCCGTCCCGTTTCTCCACCCGTCGGCGGCATAATGACTATCTCTCCGTTGGCGTTGCGTTCCAAGCGCAGGTCGCGATTCGCCGCGCACAGTTCGTAAAACTGCTCGTCGGATAGGGCGTATCGCTCCGGGGGGTGAAGCGTTAAAGGGAGTCGATCGTCCATCGATCTGTCCTCGCAACATCTCGCCTAAACTTTCCCATAGCTTAACCGCCTCCGACGGGCGTTTTCAGAACCTAACGACCCTCTCGATACAACTCCAACTTATGCGACCACTGCTCCACTAAATCCAAATTCTCCGTATCTCCCAACGCCGCGTAACCCTCCCGCGCCCGCTGCAACCACTCCTGCACCTCATCCAACTGCCCCGTCGCCGCCGCCACGTGCGCCAACCCCGACATCGCTTCCACTTCCTCCACGGCATTTCCCCGCGCCGCAGCCCAGTCTAACGCCACCGCGTACCGTTCCGGTACCGCCTCGTGCCAACCCACCTGCAAATACGCATCCGCCAGCCAGCGATGCATCACCACCGTCTCGCTTCCCGCCGCCACCCACGGCTCTAACGTGGCCATAACGTCCCACGCCAAACCCCCGTACCGCCAGTACTCATCCGCTAGCAGCAGCGCCGTCGCCGCTTCGCTCAACGCCTGCCCTTGAATCGGTTCGTCTTCTCAGCCGTAACCAAATCTCGATCGAGGCGATCGAACTCTCGCCGGTGAAGGGTTTGAGGACTTTTTTGCACCACTAAGGGGGACAATGTGATGGGGAGTCAGTGCGCTTCTTTCAGGGAAGAGGGAAGAGGGGGAGAAATTATCAACTGTTCCCCGTTCCCGATCGACTTTTAGTTAAAGTAAAGAAAGATTAACTCGACTTCAGATTTCAAACGCGAACCATGACAAACTGGGTTGCTGACTGGCAAGACGTAACCGGGAGTGCCGTTTTATTACCCGCCAACCCTCGGGGTATCGTTCATTTTCTCGGTGGGGCGTTCGTGGCAGCAGCGCCCCAGATTACCTATAAGTTTCTCCTCGAATTCCTCGCCCGTCAGCGTTACGTTGTCGTTGCAACGCCGTTTGTTAGTAACAGTCTCGACCACGCAGCCCTGGCGCAGTCGGCGTTACACAGCTTCGAGACGACGATCGATCGCCTCCTCGTCACCGGACGCCTGCGAAAGCGGTATCTCCCGGTTTACAGTGTCGGTCACAGTTTGGGATGCAAACTCCACCTGCTTATCGGCAGTTTGTTTTCTGTCGAACGGGCGGGTAACATTTCCATCGCCTATAACAACTATCCCGCTCGGCGATCGATTCCCTTTCTCGAACAACTTTCCAACCTCACGGAACTGGAATTTACCCCCACCCCCGACCAAACCCACGACCTCATCGCTCGGGAATACTGCGTGCGGCGAAACCTCCTCGTCCAGTTCAAAAACGACGATATCGACCAAACTTCACTGCTGCACGACATCTTACAGAAGCGATTTTCCTCGATGGTGACGTTACAAACCCTCAACGGAACTCACACCACTCCCATCGCCCAAGATGTGAATTGGCAAGTGGGCGAGGCGTTTTCGCCCCTCGACGCCGTGGGGCAATGGGTCAAACAAAGCGTTTACCGAGATCTCAACCGACTGATGCTAGAAATGATGCGTTGGCTCGACCCGACTGCTAAGGTGCGATCGACCTGATAACGAAAAACGCGCCCGGAGATCGGACGCGTTGGTGAGGTTCCATACAGTCGAACTTACGAGCTGAGGGCTTCCGCACCGCCGACAACTTCCAGAATTTCCTGGGTAATTGCCGCTTGACGAGCTTTGTTGTAAGACAGCGTTAACGTGCGAATCAGGTCGCTGGCGTTGTCGCTGGCGTTGTTCATCGCCGTCATCCGAGCGGCCAGTTCGCTGGCGGCCGCCTCTTGCAGCGCCCGAAGCAACTGGTTCGTCACGTACAGCGGCAACAGAGCCTCTAAAATCTGTACGGGATCTTGCTCGAAGATCATATCGCGGGGCAGTTCCGTGCGAGGCATCGGAGCGGATTCTCGCTGAACCTCAAATTCGCCGCCGCGCGTCGTCAGACGGAAGATTTCGTCGTCTTGAGGTGCCAAGCCCTGCGGGTCGAGGGGAAACAGCGTTTGGACGACGGGTTTCGAGCTAACGAGAGACACGAACTTGGTGTAAATCAACTCCACCCGCTGCACGGTTTCGGAGAGATACAACGCTTGCAGTTCGTCGTTAATCTGACCAGCTTCAGAAGCCGTGGGAATTTGCGAGAGATTAGAAAAGGTCGCGCTGATGGGTTGGTTGCGACGTTTGAAGTACTGAATTGCCTTACGACCGATGAGAACGTAAGTGAAGTCTTTCCCTTCACGTTTGAGTTCCTCGGCGCGCATTTCAGCCCGACGAATGACGTTGGTATTGTAGCCCCCGCACAGACCGCGATCGCCCGAGACGACGACGATGGCCGCCGTTTCGACTTCCTTCGACTGTAACAGAGGTAAATCCACGTCTTCAAATTGCAGGCGGCTTTGCAATCCATAGAGAACTTGCGCCAAAGCGTCGGCGAAGGGACGAGTTCCCATGACCTGTTCTTGGGCGCGACGAACCCGCGCAGCCGCCACGAGACGCATAGCCTCGGTGATTTTGCGCGTGTTTTTAACCGATTTAATGCGATCGCGAATCGCTTTGAGATTAGCCATAACGAAGAATTCAGAACGAGATGTGGCGAACGACGAATCGAGCGACGTTGTCGGTGTCGTTCTGACAGCGCAACGCCACTCGACTCTCGAGAGGGATTACGCAGACACCAAGAAGGATTGCTTGTATTCTGCGATCGCTTCTTCGAGCAGTTTGACAGCTTCCTCTTCCAGTTTCTTCGTCGATCGAATAATTTCGCCGTACTTGGGCTTGCTGGTCTGTAAGTACTCGCGCAGTCCTTGGGTAAAGTTCACCACTTTTTCCACGGGGATCTCGTCGAGCAAACCGTTGACGCCAGCGTAGACGATCGCCACCTGTTCTTCTAGGGGCAGCGGCGAGCTTTGAGGCTGTTTTAGAATTTCGCGCAGGCGCTTACCGCGAGCCAGTTGTTTCTGAGTCGCCGCGTCGAGATCGGACGCAAATTGCGAGAACGCCTCGAGTTCGTCGAACTGAGCCAGTTCGAGTTTCATCTTACCGGCCACTTTCTTAATGGCTTTGGTTTGCGCGGCCGAACCCACCCGAGACACGGAAATACCGGGGTTCACTGCCGGACGCTGACCGGAGTTGAACAAGTCCGAAGACAGGAAGATCTGACCGTCGGTAATCGAAATAACGTTGGTGGGGATGTACGCCGAAACGTCACCGGCTTGGGTTTCGATGATCGGCAGTGCCGTCATGCTACCGCCGCCGAGTTCGTCGTTGAGTTTCGCCGCCCGTTCCAACAAGCGAGAGTGGAGATAGAAGACATCGCCGGGATAGGCTTCACGACCGGGAGGACGACGCAGCAACAGCGACATTTGACGGTACGCTTGAGCCTGTTTGGAGAGGTCATCGTAGATAACCAGCGTGGCTTTTCCGTTGTACATAAAGTACTCAGCCATGCTCGCGCCGGTGTAAGGCGCCAAGTATTGCAGGGTTGCGGGGTCGCTGGCGTTGGCGGCGACGACGATGGTGTAATCCATCGCGCCCCGTTCTTCGAGGACGCCCACCACTTGCGCCACGGTAGAAGCTTTCTGACCGATCGCCACGTAGACGCAAATTACGTCTTCCGTCTTCTGATTGAGAATGGTATCGATGGCGATCGCGGTTTTACCGGTTTGACGGTCGCCGATGATCAGCTCCCGCTGGCCGCGGCCGACGGGAATCATGGCGTCGATGGCGGTAATCCCGGTTTGCAGGGGTTCGCAAACCGATTTCCGCTCGATGATACCGGGAGCGCCGGATTCGATGAGGCGGTTTTCGTTGGTGTCGAGCGGTCCTTTACCGTCGATGGGACGACCGAGGGCATCGACCACGCGGCCGACGAGGGCTTCGCCCACAGGAACCTGAGCGATTTTTCCGGTGGCGGTCACGGACGATCCTTCTTGAATGTGGATGCCGTCGCCCATCAACACTGCGCCGACGGTATCTTCTTCTAAGTTCAGGGCGATACCGATGGTGCCGTCTTCAAATTCCAACAGCTCGCCAGCCATGGTTTTTTCCAAACCATAGATGCGGGCGATGCCGTCGCCGACTTGCAGGACAGTACCGACGTTAGAGACTTGAATCTCCTGGTCGTATTCCTGAATTTGCTTTTGAATGATGCTGCTAATTTCGTCTGGTCTGATAGCTACCATTTTCTTGTCTCGTGCGTTGAACGGTTCTTGGTCGAGGCGGCCGTCGCGGGAGAACGACCCGTAGACGCTAAATGTCGCCGGTTGGCGTTAGCTCAAACTCAAGCTGAGGCGGCGCAACTGACCGCGCAAGCTGGCATCGAGAACTTGCGAGCCGACGCGAATGACGATACCGCCGATGAGGTCGGGGTCGAGTTCGAGTTCGAGTTCGACGTCGCTAGCCCCCGTGAAGGATTTCACCTTGTCGCGGATGGCGTCTTTTTGGCCGTCGGACAACTCGCCAGCCGAGGTGACTTCGGCCAGGACGATGTTCTTCAGTTGGCGCAACTGTGCTTGATAGTTTTGACAGATATCGTCGAGGAACAGGATGCGACCGCGATCGACGAGAAGCATTAGGAAGTTCAGTGTGTAGTTGTGTACGCTGTCCCCGGCGATTTGACGCAAAACGCTTTTCTTCGATTCGGCTTTGATGAGGGGGTTATCGAGGAACTGTTGTAACTCTTGGGAAGATTGCAACGCCTCGCGCAATGCGGCTACGTCTTCCCCCATGCGATCGACGAGATCGTGTTCCCGCGCGATCGACATCAACGCCTTGGCGTAAGGTTCGACGATTTCTGTCGCTGAAATGCCTTTTTTCATTCCTTACCTCCGATTAGGCTGATACTGCGATCGACGATTTGCTCGCGATCGTCGTCTGAGAGGCGCTCTTTCAGGTATTGCTGGGAACGCTCGAGAGCCAGGGCGATCGCTCGCTCTCTCAACTGTGCCGCAGCTCGGCTTTCGTCCGATTTGAGATCTTGGGCGGCGGCGGCTTTCAAGCGTTCGATGTCCGCCTGCGCCTCCGCTAAAATTTGCTCTCTAGCGGCTTTGGCGCGTTCTTCTGATTCCGCGCGGATTTGCTGAGCTTTGGCTTGAGCTTGTTCTAGGCGTTTTTGAGCGTCGGTCAGCTCTTGTTGAGCGTTGCTCGCTTGCTGTTCGGTTTCTCGAATTGCCGTTTCGATCTCACTGCGTCGTTCGCTGAGAATTTTTCCGAGAAACCCGCGCCCGAAGTAATACAGAATGCCGATGACGATGGCGAGGTTGATTAGGTTCGTGCTGAAAATATCTAAATTCACGCCGAAACCGCCCTCTGCTTCGGCAAGCCACAAAAAAGTCTCCATGATTCTTAACCCATAATCGCTTAACTGCTACGTGTTAACCCCGAGTAGGCTGACGACCGACGAAACGTCGTCCGCCGCCGCGTCTTAACTTTTGACGAGTTCGGAACCTAGGAGCTTTTCGAGAATTTGTCGGCTGAGCGCCTCGACCTGCTGCTCTAACTCGGCCATCGCCGCTTGCTTTTGCTGTTCGATTTCTGCCGCCGCTTTTTCTTTCGCTCGAATGGCTTCTTGTTGAGCGTCGGCGATCTCAGCGTTGGCAATTTTGCGAGCGTCTTCTCGGGCTGCCGCGATCGTGTCTTGGGCTTGTTTGCGAGTCGAAGCCAGCTCTTTATCGTACTGCTCGGCGAGCTGCTTGGCTTTCGCCAAACGCTCTCGGGCGTTCCGATCGGTGCTGCGGATGTAATCGTCTCGCTCGTCTAAAGCGTTGCTTAGGGGTTTGTAGAAAACCGCGTTCAAAATTGCGACTAAAATCAGAAACTGAACGGCCATCAAAGGCAGGGTCGCGTCGAAAGCGAACAGCCCCGCTTCTGTTGCCGTTTCAGTGGCTAGTACGATCGTCCAATGCATCGGGAATGCTTTACCCTCCTTACTGTAGTAAGGGGTCAGCCCGAGCGTTCTCCAGAACGGTCGCCTGACCCCTTTACGTCAACGAACTGTTTATGCGAAGGGGTTCGCAAACAGAAGCACGAGCGCGACCACGAGACCGTAGATGGTGAGTGCTTCCATGAATGCCAAGCTCAGCAGCAGCGTACCGCGAATTTTTCCTTCAGCTTCGGGTTGGCGGGCAATTCCTTCTACCGCTTGACCGGCAGCGTTACCTTGACCCACACCCGGGCCGATCGCAGCTAAACCGACAGCCAGACCAGCAGCAACAACGGAAGCAGCAGCAACCAAGGGTTCCATAGTTTTCTCCTTTTGAAAATCCAAAATGACGAATCAAACAACTCGAACAACACGCGGTCGTTCGGCTTCGAGGCTGAGTCTTGACGAACCCACCTCAGTTTTGGCGAGCTAGTCGTGCTCTCCATGTCCCTCCATCGCTTCGCCGATATAGGCAGCCGCGAGGGTGGCAAAAATTAGCGCCTGAATTGCGCTCGTAAACAGTCCCAACACCATAACCGGGAGGGGAACGAAAAGTGGCACCAGTAAAACCAAAACAGCCACCACGAGTTCGTCCGCTAAGATGTTACCAAAAAGACGGAAACTCAGGGATAGCGGTTTGGTGAAATCTTCCAAAATATTGATAGGAAGAAGAATCGGGGTCGGCTCGACGTATCGGGCAAAGTAACCTAAGCCTTTCTTGCTGATTCCCGCGTAAAAATACGCTAAGGAGGTCAGTAACGCCAGTGCCACGGTGGTATTGATATCGTTGGTCGGTGCGGCGAGTTCGCTGGCAGGTAGCTCGAAGAGCTTCCATGGAACTAGCGCCCCAGACCAGTTTGCCACGAAAATGAATAAAAATAGCGTTCCAACAAAGGGAACCCACGGGCGATACTCTTTTTCACCAATTTGGTTTTTCGCTAAATCGCGAATGAATTCCAAAGCGTACTCCATAAAATTTTGAAGTCCGCTGGGAATTCTTTGGATATTTCGAGTCGCTAAAACAGAGGCTATCACCAAAACGGCGATTACGAACCAAGAGGTCAGAAAAACTTGTCCGTGAAGTCTCAGGTTACCGATTTCCCAGTACCAATGTTGACCGACCTCCAAGCTCGCCAAGGGGAAAGCCTTAACGGTATTTAGTACGTCCAGCATTTTATTCGATCGATTGACAGGTTGCCTTTATGACTTCACGTCGGGGGCGAAAGTCGCAAACAAGACGTAAGTGACGATCGCGACTTTATAAGTCAGAAATCCCAAAAAAATTGGGAGAATCTGCAAGGAGTCTAGCTGAGTCGCCACGACGATCGGTCCGACGAACAGCCCCAGGCGCCCGTTGCCCAATTTTGCTTTCACACGTCCTAAGCGCTCGACGTCTCTGGCCAGCATCCTGAGATAAACGAGGCCGCACAGCGCGCCGAGGAGGTAGTTTAGGGCAACGTCCCGCGAGTAGACCAGCCATGCCGAACTAAAGATGATTCCTGCTAGCGCTAGGGTGACTGCAAACAGCCGAGTCTTGAATCGGTCGTACTCCGCGTTGGGATCGGCCGATTCAGTCGAAACTGATGTCGAAGCGGGTTCTGAAGCCGGGGCGTCCCGCTCGACTCGTGCCGGGGTCGATCGAGGATTAACGCTGCTGACCTCGACGTCCGATCGACGAAAGCGGGGAAATGTTGTCAAGGGAGTAATATCCTCTTGAAAACGAGGTTGCATAGGCGAAAACACCGACAACGGTTGCAGGCGAGAAAGAACGACTCCAACCCAATCTCGCGATCGCGAGACTCACTCGGGAGCAACAGACTGGCCTCGGGCTGACGAGAAGGAGAGTCTGGACGAATCCAAACCAGATGCAATCATATCACGGTGTGGTAACAATACTTAAAAAAAACGGAATCCCCGAAAACCGAGACTTCAACGTCGGTTTGATGCCGGTTTTAAGGGGTTTTTGGCGTCAGAACGACCAGTTGTCGTTCTTGGAGCGATCGCACGCGGTCGAGGTCGATTTCCACTTTTTCCAAAATTTCGCCAACGGTTCGATTTCCCTCTTCGCACTGCTGCATGAAAACCCACTCGATTTCTGAGAGTTCGACGATTTGATAGTTGTAGTCGAACAGCGATCGACTCGGCCACCCCTGCAAACAGGGATTGAGTTCGGCCACCGCCGCTTTGAGTGCTTCCTCGTCGTTCCACTCCCATCGCGGTAGTGGCGGACGACCGAGGAAAAATTCGTAATGGGTCAATTCGGGGTCGAGTAGTTCGATGGTGCGGTATAACTCGCGATCGCTCAACTGCGCCGCCCGTTGCATGAGTTCGGCGTCTTTTCCGAGGAGGCGATCGATTTGCCAGTACGCTGGATTGGAAAAGCCTAAAAACGTCAGTTCCGACGCGTCGATTAACTCGAACAGGGTTTCGATATTGTAATCGACCTCTTGCGGGTGCAAATACATATCGGCGAAGTTGGCGTCGCGGTGGTTCTCCAACGCCCAGCGTCGCCGGTCTTCCTGTACGATGCGGTTGTCTTCGGGTAAGGCGGCGAACAGCTTGCGCCCCAACCGCACCCCTTCTTTAAAATCGTCGCGGCGATCGCCCAACAACCGCGCCAAAGCTTGCTGCATTAAATAAATTTCCCGTCGTCCCAGTTCGGCATACACAAAAACGTGCATCAGTCCCCCCGGTGCCAGCTTCGCGGCCAGGGAGCGAATACCCGCGATCGGATCGGGTAAGTGATGCAGGACACCGACGCAATTAATGAGGTCGAACTCTCCCTCGAGGCGATGGGCTTCGTACAAACTTAAATGATGAAACTCGACGCGATCGGCTCCTGACTTTTGACAGCGTTCTCGCGCCACCGCCAACGCCCCCGCACTCAAATCGATTCCCGTAACTTGGGCTTGAGGGTTTAAATGCACCAAATATTCTGTTCCCACGCCCGTCCCGCAACCCGCATCTAAAATCCGCACCGCCTGACGCTCCGGTTTGCGCCCCGTACAGAAGTTATAGGCGGCGACCCAGTTCCAACGCCAGTTATAACCCGGTGGCGGTTCGTCGAGCAGTGGTTCTGGAGGAAACGGGTAAGTATCGTAAAGCCGTCCGACGGCAGCGCTAATCTCGGAATTGAGGGCCATAAATCCTTGAAACTACTGAGGTCGAGGGAGTCGAGCGGCATCACTGGCGAGAGCCAGACCGAGCGAAACGTTACAAAACTTTGCGTTTTCTCATTTAGATCCTTGCGATCCTTTATGATGTCGCGGTAATTAGGATATTCACGCCTGAAGTTCCCCGAGGCGTTTTGATACATATCTTAACAACGCGAAGCACCATAAAACAGAAACGTCCCATGCGGACAACAATAATAGGATAGGTAGAAGCGAACGGCCGTTCGCCCCCCTACCCGACTTCCTTCCAAGCCCTGTCGTTTTTATAGAAGTAGCGAATGAGTGTTAAGGCAAGTGGCGGCACGACCCTCGTGCGCCAACAAATTTTCCGAACCGTTCCCGTTTCGACGATCTCCCAAGCCGAACAGCAAGATCGCTATCTGGGGCGGAACGAGCTAGGCGAGTTAGACACCTTTTTCAAATCCGGCACGAAGCGGGTCGAAATCGCCCAAATTCTCACAGCCAAATCAGATTTAATCGTCTCTCGGGCGGCGAACCGCATTTTTACCGGCGGTTCTCCCATGTCCTTCTTGGAAAAGCCCCCCGAACCGGAACCGGCTATGGCGACGGCCGGTCAGTCTCAATCGAGCGCTTTGCAAAGCGTCTCCTTTGCTGAAGAAGATTCTGGTATCTTCGCGGGGGTGAAAAACCTCTTCTTCACCCCCAGCAGCGGCCCGACACCTCCTGGGTTCCGGTCGATCAACGTGGCTCGCTACGGCCCGGCCAACATGACGAAATCCCTGCGGGATTTGAGCTGGTTCTTGCGGTACGTGACCTATGCGATCGTAGCCGGCGACCCCAACATCATCTCGGTGAACGTGCGGGGTCTGCGAGAAATCATCGAAAACGCCTGCTCGTCGGCGGCGACGGTGGTGGCACTACAGGAAATGAAAGCGGCCTCGGCGGGTTACTTCCGTCAAGATGCAGAGGCCAGCGACATCGTCAAACAATACTTCGATGTATTGCTGAAGGAATTCGACGCCCCCACCCCCTCGGACAAACTGCGCCAGCGTCCCTCGAGCGACCAGCAAGGGTTGAAACTGCCGCAAATTTACGCCGAGGCTGCCGAAGCGCGATCGAAATTCGCCATGAAGCCGGGAATGTCCTTCCGCGAGAAAGAGGACATCGTCAAAGCGGCTTACCGTCAAGTCTTCGAGCGCGACATCGTTCGCGCCTACAGCCAAGGGATTTCTTACCTGGAATCTCAGGTGAAGAACGGCGAGATTTCCATGAAGGAATTCGTGCGCCGACTCTGCAAAACCCCGTTGTATCGCAAGCAGTTCGTCGAGCCGTTCATCAACAGCCGCGCCCTCGAACTGGCGTTCCGTCACATTCTCGGACGCGCCCCGTCTTCTCGCGAAGAGGTGCAACAGTACTTCGCCGTTGTCTCTGAAGGCGGCTGGGCTGCCCTCGTAGACGCTCTGGTGGATTCCCAAGAATACGCAGACTACTTCGGCGAAGAAACCGTTCCCTACCTGCGCGGATTGGGACAAGAAGCCCAAGAATGCCGCAACTGGGGCGCTCAGTTCGACCTGTTCAAATACAGCGCTCCGTTCCGCAAAGTGCCGCAGTTCATCACCCTGTACGCGGACTACGTGCGGCCGCTGCCCGATCGCCATCCGTACGGCGTGGGCAACGACCCCCTCGAAATCCAGTTCGGCGCGATTTTCCCCAAAGAAACGCGATCGCCCAAGAACGCGCCGGCGCCGTTTGGCAAAGACACCCGCCGCATCCTCATCCGTCGCGGTGCGGGTATCGACAACCAACTGAGCAACCCCGGCGCTCGGGGCAAACAACCCGGCTCTCTCGGACCGAAAGTGTTCAAGATGTCTCCGGTTCCCAGCTTCACCACGGGCAACGGCAGCAGCGTCAAATACGCCGAAAGCTCTACCCAAGCGATTATCAAAGCCGCCTACCGTCAGGTCTTCGGCCGCGAGGTTTACGAAGGACAGCGGTTGTCGGTGGCGGAAATTCGCCTGGAAAACGGCGAAATCACCATGCGGGAGTTTATTCGGGAAATCGCTAAATCTGAAGCTTTCCGCAAGCAATACTGGACGTCGCTGTACGTGTGTAAGGCGATCGAATATATCCACCGCCGTCTGTTGGGTCGTCCCACCTACGGCCGTCAGGAGATGAACGCCTACTTCGATCTCTGTGCCAAGAAAGGCTTCTACGCCCTCGTAGACACGCTGATCGACAGCCCCGAATACGCGGAGTCGTTCGGCGAGGATACCGTGCCTTACGAGCGCTATTTGACCCCGGCCGGTCAAGCTCTGCGCTCCTTGCGTCCGAGTACTCTCGGTGACAAGGGCATCGTGGTCAAACCCGAACCCGAGGAACCTCGGTTCGTGCAACTCGGAACGCCGAGCAACAACCTACGCACCGAACCGGATCTCGAATTCCGCGCCTCGCAAGGGGTCAGCCCGCAGCGCCAGCAAACCAAGGTGTTCAAGCTCACCAGCGCCATCGACAAGGTTCAGGTGCAAACGGTGGTTCGTGCGGCGTACCGTCAAATCTTCGAGCGAGACATCGAGCCTTACGTCACCAAGCGCGAATTTACGGAACTCGAAAGCAAGCTGAGCAACCGCGAAATCAACCTCAAAGAGTTTATCGAAGGGTTGGGTTGCTCGGAACTGTATATCCGCGAGTTCTACACGCCTTATCCCAACACTAAGGTCATCGAGTTGGGTACTAAGCACTTTTTGGGTCGCGCTCCCCTCAATCAAGCCGAAATTCGCAAGTACAACCAAATTTTGGCGGCTGAAGGGATTCGTGGGTTCGTCAGTGCGATGGTCAACAGCCCGGAATACATCGAGGCGTTTGGTGAAGATATCGTGCCGTACCGTCGTTTCCCGACGCTTCCGGCAGCGAACTTCCCCAACACGGAACGTCTGTACAATCAACTGACGAAGCAAAACAGCGATTTGGTGGTGCCGAGTTTTACACCTGCAACGCCGTTTGGCATCAATTCTTAGCAGGGGTTCGGCATCTATCGCCCCGAAATCCGAAGAGATCGCGTTAGCGTGAGGGGACGAGTCGGGTGAGGGCTTGTCCCCTCTCCTCATGGGGAGAAAATCGTGGTAAACCTACGATCGCAGTCCGACAGGTTGCCATCAGGGTGCATTGAAACAATACTCGGGGAGCGGTCTCTGGGATTGAGGAACGGCTGACTTGTCGCGGTGCGATCGCCTCGGATTTCCGAAGTCGATTAAAAAGGGCGTCCTTTGACGGGACGCCCTTCCTGTTGCAAGCTGTGATGCGATCGCGGTTTTTATTGCATCTCAACGGTATCGGCCGGTTCGGGAGAGGCCGGGTTTTGCTGGCGAATGAGTTGCAACTGGCGATCGCGAAAGCTTTGGGCGGCGTCGTCGAGTTCGGCCTCTTGTCCGGCGACAAACTCGTCGAAGGTCATTTCCGATCCCATGTTGGCGCGGTGGATGATGTCGAACATATTCAAGCCACCTTCTCCTTCAAACTGACTGCGATCGCCGGTGTTGGCGTCGTCAGCAAAGGGGTCGTTAGAAATGGGTTCGTTGTAAGTATTGACTTCTGTTTGAGCGTAGGCGCTTAAAGGAACGGTGAATCCGAGTGCGCCCAACGCGATCGCGCTTCCCCACACCACGCGAACGAACCATAAAGATTTCATCGACAAACTTTCCTCAAACAACGTTAGTTAGCTCTATTTTACGCTGGAGAAAACTCAGGCGAAGCGACGGCGCAACAGCGGTGCGATCGCGGCTAAGGCGACCCCAGCAAATCCCGCGAGGACGAGAACCGCCGCCCCAAACGTCACGTTACCAAAGGGCGCGTGCATGACGACGCTACCCAACCCCCAGTTGTCGTGAAGGTAGAGATAACGAATCGGTTCGATGGCGTAGCTGAGGGGATTCAAACTGGCCACCCACTGCAACCAAACCGGCATGAACGACAGCGGTGCCAACGCCGTACTCGCAAACAACAGCGGTAAATTGGTTACGAAAATGGCGGCGATCAGTTCCACGTGACCCGGAAGGGCAAACGCTAACCCCAAACTCAACCCCGTTACTGCCAGAATCAGTAACAATAGGACGACGGAGATCGCTCCCAAACCCACGAAATCGGGAAATCCAGCCCCCATGAACGCACCGGCGATTAAAATGGCGGCCGTTTGCAGCAAACTCAGGGAGACGATATAAATCGCCGAGGCGGTTACGATCGAAAACCGCGTTGAAAGGGGCGCTACCAGCAGACGGTTGAGGAATCCGAACTCGCGATCGAACATCACGGGAAGTCCGGCGTTGAGCGCCCCAGCAAACGCTGTAAACACGATGACGCCAGCCCCTAAAAATTCCAGATAGTTCTGACTTTCTTCAAACAGTCCCTCGGGAGCGTTCTGAAACAGCGCCCCGAACAGAACCAGCCACATTAACGGTTGGATAATCCCCGCCATCAACGTCGCCGGACGCCGTTGCAGTTGGATGAACAGCCGACGGGTGAGGGCGGTGGTTTCTTGCAGGAAGTCGCCGACGAGATTTCTCGACTCGATTTCAGCGATCGCCGATCGCCCGTTGGCTCGAGTTGGCGTAACAGTCGTACTCATAAGATGAAAAAATCGATGACTGCGGTATCTTGATATTTTGTATCGATTTACTAATTTTAACGGGAAAAGCCAGAACCCCGGAATCTGGGAAACTCCGAGGTTCTGCTCGTGGTTAGGTCGCGATCGCTCGTCGTGCTTACACGAAGCTGGCCTCGTTCGTCATCACCTCAAACGGCGATGCGTCCTCAGTCAAACCGTCGCTGAGAACGGGGGCGTCGGTGAAGTCCGTCACCGAGGCGATCGCCTCTCCAGATGAAACGGGTTCGATCGCCTCAAACGTCGTGCGGCTGCGACTGCGACGAGAGGGTGCGTTTTCCGATCCCTCCGCCTCGTTAATCAAGACGACCAACTGTGCGAAAATATCCTCACTTCCCGCTTCCCGTAACAGCGCAGTCAACTCACGTACGCTCGATCCCGTCAGCGGATCGAACACCGCATCCGATCGCTGGCTGAGAATTTGAATACGCGTATCCTCAGATGGAGACGTTTCTGCTTGAGTAAACGGTTCGCTGGCGATGAGAAACTCCGCCAACGCGTCCTGTTCCGACCCCGGATCGGCAGCCGTCGCCGACCCCGGATCGCTGAGAACTTCCGGTAAATCCACCACGTTGGCAAATCCCGAATTCGCCTCGATAAAATCAGGGAACGGATAACTATCGCCCCCGCCAGCCAAGAAGTTCAGCGTAACGATGCGAATTGGACGGTTGGCATCGCCAAAAATTTCACCGCCGAGAACCACCGGATCGACGATCTCGCCGCTTTCGTTTGTAATCGCCAACGACTGCACTCGTTCTCCGGCGGGTAAACTCGCGTCGAAACTAAACGAGATCCCTCCAACTTGCGGGAACTGTCCCGGCGTCGCCCCCGGTTCGGTTTCTGAAACGCCGTGTTCGATAACTGCCTTAAGCTGTTCGGCGGTCAGCGTTAACAAGGTCAATTCGTTGTTAAACCGCAGCGTGTTTTCGATGTCCAACTGGGAAATTTGCCCCGTTTGCTTGCCCGAAAGGGGGTTTTCTTGCGGGGGAACCAGGTCCCCGGAATCTCCCACCACTTCGCCGATCGCGGCACGAATTCCCCCGCCGTTTTTAATCGACACCTGCACCGTCGGGTCGAACTGTTGCGCCACGAACAAGTTAGCATCGGCGGTGAGGTTGCCCAGGGTCGTTTCTTCGGTCCGAACTTTTTCCCGACGCCCTTCGATAAATACCGTTGTATCGCCGAAAATATCTTGGTCTTTCGACGTAACGACCCCTTGTACGGAATCGGTGAGGGTTTTCACCGTACCGCCTTTGGTTCCGGTAGCGAAGGGATCGCGTCCGGGGGCGACTTGGTTCCAAACCTCGGTTACACCCTGGCTGTCGGTGGCGAAAGCACCGCTTTGGTTGGGGTCGATGCTGCTGGGAATCAGAACGCCGTTGTTGTCGAACTCCACCACCAAACGACCCACGTAGGAGTATTCGCCGTCGGTACTGACGATCGCCGCCGGTTCGCCGTCGGCGTTGGTGGTGATGAAGGGATAGGGACTGACCCCCGCTTCGTCGCCCGGACGCAGGCGATCGCTCGGACTGGCGACGATGGTATCGGAACCACCGGCGATCGCGACGTCTACACCCCGCAACAGCGGTACGAGTTCCTGTTCGAGTTGGAACTGCTGTAAGTGGCTGACCGTGACGATTTTGTTGATGCCTTGGGCGAGTAGGCTGTCGATAGTCGGTTGCAGGACGTTCGCCAACGCCGCCATGTCGTTGGATGCCGACCCCACCACCGTTACGTCTCCCGTGGAGGAGATGCTTTCGACCAGCGGTGTCGTTGCGCCGACGACACCGATGCGATCGCCGTTGCGTTCGATAATCGTCGCGGGGGCAAATTTGGGAGCGTCGGCAGCAGCGTCTAGATCGCTTGGCGTAGAGGCGAACGCTGTATTCGGCAGAATCTCGTTAGTCGCCAACCCACCTAAGTTACTGTTGGAAAAGTCTAGGTTCGCGCTGAGATAGGGGAATTGAGCGCCCAACCAACGCACGTCACCGAAGCTGTCGCCGCGAATGTCAGTTCCGACGATGTCTTCGATGGTGCTGGTTCCAGCATCGAATTCGTGGTTCCCCACTGCCGAAGCATCGAACCCGATGACGTTCATGTTCGTCACGTCGAGGCGTCCGACCCCTTCGCGGATGTTGTCGAGTTCGACGCCAAAGAAGTCGCTGTAGACCTGTTGTAAGGTGTCGCGAATCGAAGAATCTCCCGCAGCGGAGAAGAACGGCCCGGGGATGTAGTTGTCTCCGGCTGAGAGGGCGATCGAATTAATTCCCTGGTTGGTGGCGTCGATTTCTAATCCTTCGACCACCGCCGCGAAGTTGGGGGCGTCTTGAATGGCGTCAACCCCACCTTCGAGGTCGGAAGCGTGGAGAATTTGCCATTTGTTCGACGCTGGGGGTGGTGTCGTGCCGCCTTCGGGGGTAATTTCAAACAACGTCGTCGAACCGCTCACTTCGTTCCCCACTGCCAAGAACGGATTGCCGTTGGGACTGTCGCTAGCGGAGATGAATTTGATGCCTTCGGGGGCGACGTCGTTGTTGGGATTGTCAGTAAAGTCGGTGTTGGTAGCGTATTGAACGAAGGACGGGGCGGCAGGATTTGTCACGTCGTAGACCATGATGCCGCCGATGCGTTCTAAGCCGATGAAGGCGTAGGTACGACCGTCGATGACGCCGACATCGACACCTTCGGGTTCGGGGCCTTTGTCGTCGCTGCGATTGTCGAAGCTGTCGATCGTCCCTTGAGAGTTGAACGCTTGGGGAACCAGTTGTGCGGTGAGGCGTTCGAGTTCGTTGCCGCTATCGTAAACCAGGTTGCCGAATTCGTCCCAGATGGAGAACGATCGCGCCCCGTAGCTGTAGATGCGATCGAAATCTCCATCGCCATCGGTATCGCCGAGAGTCGTCGTCGTATTCAACCGTCCCAAATTCGCTTCGACTTGTAAGTCGGCAGCGTTGGGAAACGCTGTCGGGTCGAGGGTCAAATCTGCAACCCGCGCTTCTTCGCTGAAGCCGTCGTAATCCCTCGCATCTCCTTCGTTTGCCCCGATGTAGTAAGTGTTGCCGTTGACTTCAAACGAGGCGATACCGTCGGGTTGGAACATCCCCAAGGTCGGCCAGTTTTGAATATCGATCGCACCGTCTTCGTTGCTGGCGTCGAAAGCGTTGTTACTACCGAGATCGATGAGTCCTAACACCACGGGGACGGGGTTCGGGTTGAGAGGAACCGTTCCATCTACAGGAATCGGGTCGTCGATTAAACCGAAGTCGTTGTCGTTGAGTACTGCCAACCGTCCGTCGGGAAGCAGAGTCAAGCCTTCGGGTTTGTCCCCTGCTAAATAGCTGATCGAGGGCAGGTTGGTCACTTTGGTTTTGTTGACCGTTTGAATGCCCAAACTCGCCAGTTCGTCGGCGGTGAGTTGTTCGAGGGTTCGACCGGCAGGAACCTGCGGCGCACCGGGCGCGAGGAGGTTCGTCGCGCCGTTTAAGTCGAACTCGAAGATGAATTTCTTCGCGGTGGGATCGGTCGCGGCATCCCGTTCGATCGCGAAGAATTTGCCGTCTCCGGTGTAGACAGCATCGCCAATTTTATCGACTCGTCCGCCGGAACGGAAATCGGGGTCTTCGAGGAGGTAAACGTATTCGGCGACGGGGTTGCCGGAGGTGGGGTCGATGCCCAGAATGCGAATGGTTTGGGAACTATCGGAGGCGGCGCGATCGGGATTGGCCAGCGGGGTTTGAATGAAGCCGTAGAGAATGCCGGAGTCGCTGTCGAGGGCGATCGCTTCAAAGCCTCGGTTGGGGCGGCGGTTGCTGTATTCTGCCGGAAGGGTTTCGCTACCGAAGGTTCCGGCGGCTTCTCCAGCCAGTGCGCCCGTTCCTTGGGGGACGAAGCGATCGATTAGCGTCCCGTTGGCGTCGAAGTGCCAGATGGCAGGGCGGTACTCGTCCACCATCCAAAACGTGCCGTCTGGGGCGATGAGAACGCCTTCGAGGTCGGCACCGAGGGAATCGTATTCGAGGAGGTTTCCTAGTAAATCGACGGGTTCTTCGTCCACGCCGGGAATGTTCGGCAGTCCGGTGATGGGGGTGGTTCCGTCTTGTCGGACGAGAGGAATTTCGCCGGTGAGGGAGATCGCCCCCGTGGTGGGATTTAACTCGAAGTTGACGATGCGGGCTTGGTAGTCGGGGAGGACGAAAGGCCGCTCGTTTGCGCCGTCGCCGTCTACGTCGGTGGGTTCGCCGTTAGGGCCGCGATCGGGAACCGTAACGAATTGCAGGTTTCCTTCAGGACTGGTTCCGCTGTACCACAGTCCCGACAGTCCTCCGAGGAGAATGGTTTGACCGCCCGGTGTCGTACCGAGAGGCGGTAGTTCGGGAAAGTTGAATTGTTGAAGCGTGGGCGTTCCCCGGCTGTGGTCTTTGAAGCCCAGGGGAAGGACATCTTCGACGGTGGAACTGGCAATATCGACAACGGCAAAGGCGTTGTTTTCTTGTAAAGCAACGAAGGCTTTGTTACCTGTCGGGGAAACGGCAATATATTCGGGTTCGAGATCTTGGGCAACGCTAGCGTTAGGGCCGAAGATGCGAACGCCTTTGTCTCGCAGTTCTGCCAAACGACTGTTAAAGGCTTGGAAATCGGCAGTGCTGACGGTGGCGTTTTCGACTCCGGCACTAATATCGATAATGCTGATGGAACCTTCGGGATCGATCGTGTATTCGTCGTTGGGTTCGCCTTCGTTGGCGACGAGAACCCGCGTTCCGTCGGGAGTGAACGTCACCATGTCGGGCAGTGCGCCCACGGTTACGCTGTTGAGTAAGTTTCCGTTCACGTCGTAAAAGGCGACGAGTCCGGGGGCTTGGGTGTCGGCGTTTTCAATGGCAACGGCGACAATACCGTTAGCCACGGCGACGCTGTTGGCTCCTGCTCCTAGGGCAGTCGCGTCGATGTCGAATAGTTTGGTGGGATTGCTAGGCGTGCTGATGTCGAGAACGTCCACCGAGGCGCTGTTGGCGTTCACGACGAACAGACGTTGGGTCGCCGGATCGTGGGCAACAATTTCTGCTGCGCTTTCGTCGATAATTCCGGTTCGGAACGTACCGATCGCCTTGAGTTCGATAGCCATAATTTTGTGTCTGACCCCTCACATAAACCGCAATAACGGGCATTGCTTCTTTTGGTGCGCCTACGCTCGCGGAGGGGCTGTGTGCGGAACCTATGTCCGCACCGACGTTCTCTCCGATGCAAGCTCACAGAGCTGCGTCGGCTTTGACCTGTAAGCCCCGTCCGTGCGACGGCGCTCTGTCGCACCACATAAATCGCCCACAGCAGATTCTCATAAAGGAATTAAGATCGGTGTATGTCGAGTTTAATTATTGGTTAATAAAAGATTGTTTTTTGACTTATAAAAACAGTTTTTAAAGAAAAAGTAGAGCTAAATATAATTTTTTTATTTTAAATATTTATGTTAATTTGTATAATTAAACACGAAAAAATAAATCGATTCATTAAATAAATATAGTAAAATAAGTATAAACAAGCCAGGCAGATTGAAATTTCCCAATCGCCGTTTTAATTTAGGGTTGAGGGACAAGAGATCGCTTCTCGACCGCACATCCACCATTTTCTGAGTGTCGATGACGCCCTACCGCGACATCTCTTCTACACCGTCTTTTAACCCATCTCGCCGACGACCGCGTCTCTGCATTCTCGGCGGTGGATTTGGGGGATCGTACGTGGCGTTAAACGTACGTCTGCGTCACTGGGACGTCGTTCTCGTCGATCGCTGCGATCGCTTTGTCTTCACTCCCCTGTTGTACGAACGCCTCACCGACGAACTGCAAACTTGGGAAATCGCGCCGACGTACCGCCAACTGCTGCGACATACATCGGTTCAGTTTTGCCAAGATCGCGTCGAAGCCATCGACCTCGATCGGCGTCGCGTGACGTTGCGCGATCGGGGAATTCTCGACTACGACGCTCTCGTCCTCGCCCTCGGCGTTGTGGGAACTCGTCCCCCTGACGATGGCGTTCTCGGCTTCCGAACCCTCGACAACGCTCAACAACTCGACGCCAAACTCCGCGATCTCGAAGCCTCTGGACATATTCCGATTCGAGTTTCGGTTATTGGAGGCGGGCCGAGTGGTATCGAACTCGCTTGTAAACTCGCCGACCGCTTGGGACGACGCGGTGAAGTTCGACTGCTCGATCGCGGCGATCGCATCCTTCCTCAATTTACCCGTGCCACCCGGCGATCGGTGAGAAACGCCCTCGATCGCCGCCAGGTTCGCCTCAGCCTGAAAACCAACGTCACTGAAATTGGCAACGCGCACCTCACCATCGAACAAAAAACCGAACAGAACCTTGAATCGACGACGATTCCCAGCGATCTCGTGGTGTGGACGGCGGGAACCCGAAGCCACCCCCTCAGTCAAACTTTAGCGTGCGATCGCGACGAGAGAGGGCGGTTAATCGTCGAACCGACGTTACAGTTAAAAGGGCGATCGGAAGTATTCGTTCTCGGAGACATGGCGGCGATACGCGATCGGACTGGACGTTCTGTTCCCACCACCGCGCAGGCGGCGTACCAACAAGCTAGATGCGTGGCGAAAAACCTGCAAGCCCAGACGAAAAATCGCCCGCTGCGTCGTTTTCGATACTGGCATTTAGGCGAAATGATGACGTTAGGGAAACACAACGGCGTCACTCACAGTTTTGGAATTCACCTCGATGGGGCGTTGGGAAATTTCGTCCGACGCCTCGTTTATTTACAACGCCTTCCGACGCTGCGTCACAGTTTGCGAGTGTTGTGGCATCGGTTGACTGTCGCGATATCTCAGTTAAGCTCGAGATATCGCAGTCCCAAATGAGTCGTCAAAAATTAAAACACCAGAAGAAATCCGATTCCCGGTTCCCGATTCTCCGTTCCCGATTCCCCGTTCCCCGTTCCCAATTTTGTCACACAACTGATTTAGGGTTGCCATAGTATCGATCGGCGATCGCTATGGGTTAGCTTGAAACTGGCTAAAAATTGAGGAACTCTTAAGAAAAACGACCCCGATCGCAACACAAATATATTGAAAATCCGAAGTTTTTAAGTGCCATTTCAAATCGATTTTAAAGAATTTTAAATAGGCGATCGCGGAACGGGCGATCGCACCACGTCTCGAAAGATTAAATCGCACTGGCAATCGTTCCCTATCCTGGGTTTGACGTAAAGCCTCCGTAGGGCTAAGCTAAAGGGTGCTTTGTCGTGTCGTGGAGAGTATCATTGTCACCCGTGCGGAAAATCGTCCTGGCTGGTAACTGGAAAATGCACAAAACCCAGGCGGAAGCCCTGGAGTTTTTGAAGGGGTTCTTACCGCAACTCGAAGACACCCCAGACGAGCGAGACGTCATCCTGTGCGTTCCCTTCATGGCGCTGGGGACGCTCTCGAAAAACTTGCACGGCGGACGAGTAAGACTGGGCGCTCAAAACGTCCACTGGGAAGACAGCGGCGCGTTTACGGGGGAAGTCTCGGCTCCGATGTTAACCGAAGTTGGTGTCGATTACGTCGTCGTCGGCCACAGCGAACGTCGCGAGTATTTTGGCGAAACGGACGAAACGGTTAACAAGCGACTGAAAGCAGCGCAGGCGCACGGTTTGACGCCGATTCTCTGTGTGGGCGAAACCAAGGCGCAACGGGATGCGGGAGAAACGGAAGCGCACATCTTCTCGCAACTCGAGAAGGATCTCGTGGGGATCGACCAAAGCAAGTTGATTATTGCTTACGAGCCGATTTGGGCGATCGGAACGGGAGATACTTGCGAAGCGAAAGAAGCCAACCGCGTTATCGGCTTAATTCGCTCGAAACTCAGCCATGCAGACGTTCCAATTCAATACGGCGGTTCTGTGAAGCCGAGTAACGTCGATGAAATTATGGCACAACCGGAAATCGACGGCGCTCTCGTCGGAGGTGCGAGTTTGGAACCCGACAGCTTCGCGCGAATCGTCAACTACCAAGATTCGTCGCAGTGATCCAACCATAGCCAATAGGCTTGGTTGGTGGTGAAGCGGCGGTGAGTTTCGGTGCATCCCCTGAACAATGCGATAGCGAGAGAAGGGGATAGCGCCGAAACGAACAAACTGGTAAAATTGCCTGACCGGAAACGGTCTTTAAGATCCTACTTTAAGATCCTAAGGGTATGGTTCGGAACACCCGAAAAACCCGTGGTGGAGGTAAACCACAAAATCGCCAGTTGGTGTTGTCAAGAGAATTTGATTCTCGCTTATGTCTGCGGCGGGGCGCATCGTGGACGTTAAACAAACAGCCTGTGAAGGCGTTCTGACCGGGGGTATTCGGGCTGGCTCGTTTATCTAGGCATGAGCCAGTGAAACAGGAATCTCCGACCATATCCGCTAGGGTTGGGGGGAGAGCGTCAA
>NZ_JAQNCQ010000267.1:0-11069 GCF_028368005.1 Geitlerinema sp. CS-897
CTCAACCGATTTTTCTCTAAGATGTCATTTTTACCCGAATTTTTCTTTTTTCTCGGTCTTAATCCCTAACCAACTCCCGACTAATTTCATCCCCTTCTCGTGCTACTTGGCGTACTACAAGTTGAAGTGCGGAATGTGAGGTTAACCGAGTAAATCGGGTTCTTCGCGAACGATTTTGTCATAGAGAGATTGAAAACTAAACCATCCCATAAAGGGGGTTCCGATTTGGCTGTGGGTGAGTTTGGCAGTGTCGAGATCGATCGCCACGGGAGTTCCCGCCGCTTCCGCTACCAGTTGCGACTGACAACACCGATCCATCGTAATAAACCACCACGCCGCCTCGTCTACTGAAAGTCCGACCGTCAACAAGCCGTGATTGCGGAGAATGGCAGCTTTGCGATCGCCCAAGGCTTCCCCAATGCGTTGTCCTTCACTGAGATCGAGGACGACTCCAGTATAGTCGTCAAAGAGAGCGTGGTCGTTGAAAAAGGCGCAGGCGTCTTGAGTCAGCGGATCGAGGAGACGACCCAAACTCGACCAAGTTTTCCCGTAAAGCGAGTGGGCGTGGGCGGCGGCGACGATATCGGGGCGGGCGGCGTGAACTTGGGAGTGGATGGCGAAAGCGGCGGCGTTAACGGGGCGATCGCCTTCGAGGATATCCCCGCGATCGTTGACTAACAGCAAATCAGACACGCAAATCTGTCCGAAATACATTCCGAAAGGATTCACCCAAAAGCGATCGGGAAATTCCGGATCGCGGGCGGTAATGTGTCCGGCGACGCCTTCATCGAAACCGTAGCGGGCGAAGAGGCGAAAGGCGGCGGCGAGTCGCTGCTTGCGGTGGAGGCGTTCCTCGGCGACAGTCTCGAAAACCGGCGGTTGGGGGAGGTTGGGTTTCTCAGAAATCGGCGTTTTTTGCATTTCGATCGCTCCTTACAATGCATCAAGTATCTGTCTGAAACCACGCCATCGTAAATCGCCAACTGCCATGAGTGCTATTTTATCCGCCGTTCTTCCCGTCGCCTGCATCGTCGCGATCGGCTTTTTCGTCGAGAAAACCCTACATCTCGATCGCGCCTCCCTTTCCCGTCTGACGCTGTTCGTCTTTTCTCCCGCCCTCGTCGCCGATGCCATTTACCGAATGCCCCTGACGGCGGAAAACGCAGCCGGGTTGTTCCTGGGATTTACCTTCGTCTACGTTCTACTGTGTATGCTGTCGTGGGGATTGGGGCGGCTGTTGCAGTTTTCCCCCACGGTTCAAAAAAGCATCGTCGCGACGACATCCTTTCCCAACACGGGGAATATGGGATTGTCAGTGACGTTTTTTGCTTTTGGCGAGGCGGGACTCGATCGCGCCGTGGTGGTTCTGATTATTTGTAGCATATTGGTATTTTCCACAGGGCCGGCGATTCTGAAAGGGGGCGGTGTTGCCAACGCGATTCGCTTTACGCTGAAGTTGCCGCTAATTTGGGCGATGCTGTCGGGGTTGTTGCTGCGACTGTTACCCTTCGATTTACCCTTCAAACTCGATGAAGGGTTGCACGTTCTCGCCCAAGGTACGATTCCGATGGCGTTGTTGTTGCTGGGAATGGAAGTCGCCAGTGCAAAAGTCCGGGTCACGCTGTATGAAGGGGCGGCGAGTTTGTTGCGTCTCCTGGGTGGGGCGATCGTGGCTTCTATCGTGGCGACGGCGTTGGGGTTAACGGGACTCGATCGACAAGTGTTGATTTTACAGAGTTCGATGCCTGCGGCGGTGAGTTCGTTTTTAATGGTAAACGAGTTTGGTGGGGACGGGGTGCGGACGGCGAGAGTGGTGATGGTTTCGACGTTGATGGCGTTCGTCACGTTGCCGTTAGTGTTGTGGGCGATCTCGTAATTACTGTCTAAAACGCTCGAAAAACTCAAACGCAGGACGTAATTGGCTTCCCCAAAATGCAAAATTATGTCCTGCCCCTTCAACCGCGTGATACTCAACGCGTTTTCCTAACCCCGCACTGACTAACGCTTGATAAAACCGATAACTTTGCGATTCGGGAACGATATCGTCAGCGGTTCCGTGGGATAAATAAAACGGCATTTGCCATTGAGAAACGCGACGTTGGGGGTTATCGCGTCCGGTCCAACGTTCGGGATATAGGTGATAGTCTCCATATACCGCCGTCATCAGGCGATCGTCCGTCATATTGTCTTGACTGAAATCTCCCGAAAAACTCGCTCCTGCTACAAATAAGCCGGGATTTTCTAATGCAATTAACGCGACGCCTCGACCTCCCGTCGAAAGACCGATTAACGTGTTGTGTTGACTGGGAACTAACAATCCATGTCGTTGCTGCATGGCGGGAATGAAATATCGTCTCATAAATTCGCCGCCGGGGATAGATGGATGCCATCGCATTTCGGTTTCGGGATAATAGGCACTTTCATAAAGTGTTTGTCCCATTTGCGGCAACAGCAAAATATAGCCATATTCGTCGGCGAGAGCTTGTAAATTGGTCTCGTCGATCCAACGAGATTTGTCGAAATTCCAACCGGGAAGCATCACCGCACAGGCTAAATCGCTGCTGTAGTTTTCGGGAACGTAAATATCGTAAGCAACGCCTTCGAGAGATAAGTTACGAGTCCAACCGACGTTGGCGTTAGCGATTTTGGGTTTGGATTCAGATTCAGGCATAGACGACGATAGATCGAGTTTGGATGCTGTTTCATCGCGAGTTCTACTCGTTTCCAAGAGGGATGGTGGCGTCACACTAGATTCGACAACATCGGGGGATGAAGTGAGGGTTGAAGTTGGAGTTGGTGCGGATTTTATGGTTGCTGACGGTTGCAGTGTTTTGCTGTTTTCGACTTTGACATTTGATGAGACGTCTGAAGTAGCTTCGGTAGAATTCGAGCAACTTGTTAAACTTGTTGTAAAAAAAAGAGCGGCGAATAAACTTAGAACTGTTAACTGGCTTGAGAATGAAGCCATAAAATCCAGTTTGTTAAATAGCCGAATTTTAATAAAATTCATTTTTTCGATTTGTAACGAACAAATAAAAGAAGTTGTGTCTCTTCCGAACCGGGCGTGTAGGGTAAAATGTTGTAATCTTCATCTGACAGTGAATTTCGCGGTTTTCAACCCCTTTTGAGTAACTTTATCTGAAAGTTTCGCCCAGTATGACGTTCAGCGATTTCTTATACAATAAAGGGTGCATCTCTGCTTTTGCAAAAACATGAGGATTTGAGGCTGAAATTCCTATTCTCTCGTGTAGATTTACATTTTTTAGATGCACCCTACAGTAAGTTCAGAAGAGCCGAAATTGTATCGATTCCCGAATCTTGACTAGAAATCTGGAAAAGCCTTTTCTCTCCATGTTTTGCAAATCGATCGATACTTATTTTCGAGCTTTTCATCTTTAGCTTTGAGAGAGCGTGCTTTTTCTTCCGTTGCCTTACCTGTTTTAGACAAAGCCCATAACACTATTTAAACGATTAATACAAAAACAAGGCTTAATTTTCCAGTTATGATACCATAGATCCCCAAAATATTCAGTAAGCTGAGAAGACCGATCTGTATCAGTGTTTGATACATATGACGACGAATGACTGTTTTAAAGTATTTTAGAGTATTCCAATTTTGAATGGAGCGAGTTTTAGAAACAAATAGTTGTAGATCCAGCATGGCAATTCCAAGGTTTATGAATGCAAGTCCAGCCAGTATTAAGAACAAGGTTTTTACACTCATTTGTTTTTGTTGACTATTTATATTGTTACGCTTGATTGTATCGATATAAGGTAACAAAATCATACAAAATTTATATTTTCTTTACATATAAGATCGAAAAGATAGATCGAGACGGTTTGTTTGCATTTATTAAGTAAGGTTCTTAGGGACTTGGCAACCAGCCCTGTAGAAAAATCAAAACTCAAATAACCCAAAATCGTTTGCGATCGCTCCTCAAGCCCCCCTCACAACTCTCAACTCTCACCCTTCGCTTCTGTCAAGAAACGTTACACTAGGTTAAGGAATCGTGAAATCAGACGAAATACGTTATATATGCCACCCACCGCGTTATTGACAAAAGGACTTCCCACAGTCTCACACCACGCCCCCATCGATCGCTTTGACGAAACCTGGCGTACCCCCCTCTCGATTCTACTGGGACTCGGACGCGCCGCTGGAGCAGATTTCATCGAATTTTTCCTCGAACGCACCAACTACATCAGTTGCATGGCGGAAGACGACGCCATCACCAGCATTTCGCCCCGACTCTCCACGGGGGCGGGGGTGCGCGTATTTCGCGGAAAAGCCGATTGCTACGTCAGCACCAACGACCTCTCCTTCAACGGCTTGAAAGCCGCCCTGGAAAAAGGCTTGTCCATCATGGGCTTGAGTCTTCCGGGTTCCAACGCCTACATCCCCGACATCAACTTGGAACTGTTGCGGGACTACGCCACCCGCAAAAATAAAGAAGGCTGGTTAGCCGATTGCAGTTCCATGCGGGAAATGAGCGACGTTCTTCTCGCCGCCAACGACACCCTCAGCCGCAAAGCCTCTCACGTACAATCCCGACGGGCGGCGTATTTCCGCGATTGGCAAGAAGTCCTCGTCGCCGCCAGCGATGGCGTGTTCGCCCGCGATATCCGTCTGACGCAATCCGTCGGATACAGCTTGCTTTGCGCCGACGGCGACAACCGTTCCTCCATCAGCCAACGAGTCGGCGGAAGCAGCAACCCCGCGTTTCTGCGGACTTGGGACTACAACGCCACCGCCGAGGAAGTGTCTGAAGCGGCGGGAACCATGATGTACGCCGATTACGTGGAGTCGGGACAATACCCGATTATCATGGCGAATTCCTTCGGCGGCGTGATTTTCCACGAAGCCTGCGGACACCTCCTCGAAACGACACAAATCGAGCGGGAAACGACGCCGTTTTTAAATAAAAAAGGTCAGAAAATCGCCCACGAAAGTCTGACGGCGTGGGACGAAGGACTGTCTGACGGCGAGTTCGGTACCATCGATATGGACGATGAAGGAATGCCCGCCCAACGGACGCTGTTGATTGAAAACGGCGTGTTGAAAAACTTCTTATCGGACCGGGCGGGTTCGGTTCGGACGGGACATCCACGCACGGGAAGCGGTCGCCGTCAAGGGTACACTTACGCCGCTGCCTCTCGAATGCGGAATACCTACATTGCACCGGGCGATTATTCGGTAGAAGATTTGTTCGCGTCGGTGGACAAAGGTATTTATTGCAAACGCATGGGGGGCGGAAGTGTCGGCCCCACGGGTGAGTTTAATTTCGGTGTTGAGGAAGCTTATCTTATCGAAAATGGCAAGATTACGAAGCCGCTGAAAGGGGCAATTCTCATCGGAGAAGCGACGGAAATTATGAACAAGATTTCTATGTGTTCTAAGGATGTGGAATTGGCACCGGGTTTCTGTGGTTCTGTCAGCGGTAGCGTTTACGTTACGGTGGGACAACCCCATATTAAAGTCGATTCGATTACGGTTGGCGGTCGATAAATCAGTTGGTTTGGGCGTCCTCTTTAGGTCGCCCGCCCCACGGTTTTGACGGGATTTTTTGAGGGAAGTTGAAGATGGCTCTCAACGTGCGTCAGTTGACGGTGGACGAGTATCACCGCATGGCGGAAGTGGGAATTCTTAACCCTGACGAACGGGTGGAATTACTCGATGGAAAAATCCTGAAAATGAGTCCGATTGGAGCGAGACACGCGGCGTATGTTCATCGAATCACTAAACGATTTATCCAATGGTTTGGTGAGAGAGCAAGCGTCAGCGTTCAAAATCCAATTATTCTCAACGAGTTTTCCGAACCTCAGCCGGATGTGATGCTCTTACGATTTCGCGAGAATGACTATTACGACGCTCTTCCAACGGCTTCAGATGTATATCTCGTTGTTGAAGTTGCTGAGAGTACGTTGGAGTT
The DNA here is from genome assembly GCF_028368005.1 of Geitlerinema sp. CS-897. NCBI lineage: Bacteria > Bacillati > Cyanobacteriota > Cyanophyceae > Geitlerinematales > Geitlerinemataceae > Geitlerinema > Geitlerinema sp. CS-897. Next base: position 5,931 of record NZ_JAQNCQ010000267.1, read on the forward strand.
CGATCGCTCGGAAAAACTTCCCCGTTACGCCCTTGCTGAAATTCCCGAAGTGTGGATCGTTGACACCAATGCCGATCGAATTGAAGTGTATCGAAATCCCGTCGAGGGAAAATACCAAAGTTCCCAAATCCTAAAACGGGGCGATCGCATTTCAATTTTGGCGTTTTCCAATCGAGAAATCGAGTTAAATACACTGGCTCTTCCGACATTGGTATGTGAGGTAAATGCCTGTAGCCTCGATCTGGAAAGGGATTTCGCGATTTGAGTACCCTTTTTATACAGTTTAGTGAAAACTCCTTCCCTGTAAGGGTTTCAGCTATTTTTTGCATAGTAAGTTCAGAAGAGCCAATACACTTCTATTTGAGGAGTAATTTCGATGGCTCAAGTTAAGGTTCTCAATCCGATAAAAGTTCGCCTGTTGACGGTGGAAGACTACCATCGCATGGCGGAAGCGGGAATTCTTCACCCAGACGAACGGGTAGAATTACTGGATGGGGAAATTCTTCAAATGAGTCCGATTGGAAGACGACACGCGGCGTATGTACTTCGGATTGCAAATCAGTTGAAAGATGAATTGGGTTCTCGAACGTTTATCGACGTTCAAAATCCTGTGGTTCTCAACGATTATTCCGAACCTCAACCGGATATCGTTCTTTTACCTCCTCGCGAAGATTTTTATATCGAAACGGGGGTTTTAGCATCGGATGTATATTTGGTTGTTGAAGTTGCTGAGAGTACGTTGGAATTCGATCGCACTGAAAAACTTCCCCGTTACGCTCTCGCGGAAATCCCCGAAGTATGGATCGTTGACACCAACGCCAATCGAATTGAAATGTATCGAAATCCCATTGAGGGGAAATACCAAAGTTCCCAAATTCTCAACCGGGGCGATCGCCTTTCAATTTTGGCGTTTTCCAATCGAGAAATTGAGTTGAATACACTTCTGTTTGAGGAGTAATTTCGATGACTCAAGTTAAGGTTCTCAATCCGATAAAACACCGTCAGTTAACGGTGGGCGAGTATCACCGCATGGGCGAAGTAGGAATTCTTCACCCAGACGAACGGGTGGAATTACTGGATGGGGAAATTCTTCAAATGAGTCCGATTGGAAGACGACACGCGGCGTATGTCGATCGCATTTCTAATTGGTTGATGCGCGAGTTTGGAACTCGAGCGATCGTCCATATTCAGAATCCCGTCGTTCTCAACGATTATTCCGAACCGCAACCGGATATCGTTCTTTTACCTCCTCGCGAAGATTTTTACATCGAAACGGGGGTTTTAGCATCCGATGTATATTTGGTGGTTGAAGTGTCGGATACCACGTTGGAATTCGATCGCACGGAAAAACTTCCCCGTTACGCCCTCGCGGAAATCCCCGAAGTATGGATCGTTGACACCAACGCCAATCGAATTGAAGTGTATCGAAATCCCATTGAGGGGAAATACCAAAGTTCCCAAATTGTGAAAAGGGGCGATCGCATCGCAGTTTCTGCATTTCCCGATATCGCCCTTGACAGTTCCCTTTTGTTGTTCGATTCCTAAAATCACAGCTCAGATTACCAGTTCAACGCAAGATGACAGACATTAACACCCTCGCCAGTCAAGTTCGAGATATCGCCGCTCAAATCGGCGTGAAAAAGTACGATATTTACGGTTCTAGTGTGGACGAAACTAGCGTTCAAGTCGATCGCGGCGAACCGAAACAAGTCAAAGCTTCCAATCGTTCTAGCGTCACGGTGCGCGTGTGGAACGGAAACAACACCGTTGGAATTACTTCCACGACAGACACCAACGCTCAAGGGTTGGAACTGGCGTTAAAAACCGCCGCTGAAGCCAGCGAATTCGGGGCGAAAGAACATATTCCCGATTTCAGCCCGGAAGCGACGAAACCTATCGAAAATACGAACACCGTTTGCGCCCCGCAAGCAGAAGTTTCGACGCTGATCGATCGCCTCGTGGATTTGGAAAAACAACTTCTCGAAGCACATCCGGCGATCGCCAGCGTTCCCTACAACGGCTTAGCCCAACGGGATCTCGATCGCTTCTATCTCAACAGCGAGGGCGCACTTCGCCACGAAGCTCACTCCGTCGCCTCGGTGTATCTCTACAGCAAAACGGAACAGGAAGGGAAAAAACCCCGTTCGGCGGGGGCTTATAAAGTCAACGTGGGTTTAGATAGTTTAGATGTGGAAGGTTGCTTGAAGGAGGCGGCGGAAAAGACGATTTCCCATTTGAACTATCAAAAGGTGAAAACCGGGAAATACCGCGTTGTCTTCTCCCCGGAAGCCTTTTTGAGCCTTCTCAACGCCTTCTCCAACCTGTACAACGCCCAAAGCATTCTCGACAACCGCAGCCTGTCGAAAGCGGATTCCTTGGGAAGTGCGATCGCCTCGCCGCTGCTGTCGGTATTCAACGACGCCTTACATCCGGAGAACGTGACGCCGAGTTACTTCGACGGCGAAGGAACCCCGACGCGACGGGTTCCCCTCATCGAAGCCGGGGTGTTGACGGGATTTCTCCACAGTGCGGGAACGGCGAAACGCATGAACGCCCAACCCACGGGACACGCCAACATGGGCGCGAAAGTCAGCGTCAGCCCCGATTTTTACCATGTTTTCGCCGCCTCGACTCCCTCAGACAGCTACAGCCTCGACACCGCCGAAAACGTCATCCTAATCGACGATCTCAGCGCGTTACACGCGGGCGTTAACGCTTTACAGGGGTCGTTTTCGCTTCCCTTTGACGGTTGGCTGGTGAACCAAGGCGAAAAAATCAGCGTCGATTCCGCCACCATCGCCGGAGACATCCGCGAGCTGCTGAAGTCGATTATTTACGTGGAACCCGAAGCCGAAGTCACTCCCGGCGGCGTTTGTCCCCGGATTTGGGTAGACGGACTCTCGGTGACGGGAGAATAGACGAGCTGTAGGGTGTCGTGACGCGGGTGGAAAAAGATGGTGGGTTGTCCGATCGATGTTGGCCGTTGGCCCGCCGCGTCACACACTTTTTACAGTGAACAGCCAACTTCTCACCTCCTCATCCCATCATCTCCTCATCATGTGCCTGTGGGGGCGGTGCGTGACAGATCGATCGGTCTCACGATCGACATTGTCCGAGTCACGCACCTTACGGGGAAAATCCAAAAAATTTCCCGAAAAGGTTGACACTCTCCAACAACTGTGTAAATATAGATAATACGCAAGCAAACACAAGCAGTTTGCAAAGCGGTTTTGCGGGTATAGCTCAGCGGTAGAGCGTCACCTTGCCAAGGTGAATGTCGCGCGTTCGAATCGCGTTACCCGCTTTTTTCGATATCAATCTGATTCGATTCCATCTAAGAAGGTTTGAATCGAGTTTTCGACTCGACACCATTCACTCCAACCCCCATTGTATAACTTGGCGGGTTGGAGTTCTGCTATATGGCGAGAGAGGATGTTGACGCAGGCGGTGACGCCAGAACCGCAGTAGACGATAACTTCTTCGGTATCGTCGAAGTCCTGCCAAAGCTGACGTTGGAACTGGGGCGATCGCGCTAAGCCGTCGTCGCTGGTGACAGTTTTCCAGGGAAGGTTAACTGAACCGGGAATCGAACCGGCGACGGGATCGATGGGTTCTCGTTCGCCACGGTAGCGATCGCCGTCTCGGGAATCCACGAGAAGCACCTTCGGCGAGTCTTTGCAGGCTTTCAGTTGTTCGAGATCGATCGCCGATTCGGAACGGGGACGCGCCTGAAACTGTCCCGGTCGGGGTTGGGGTAATTCCGTGGTGACGGGGTAGCCTCGGGCCAACCAGTGGGTGAGTCCGCCGTCGAGAATGGCGACGCGATCGTGTCCTAGATAGCGCAGAAGCCACCAAACTCGGGCAGAAAAAGCAAATTTCGAGTCGTCGTAGGCGACAACGAAGGTTTTTGAGGTGGTAATCCCGATCGCACTCAACTTTTTCGCCAATTCGTCGGGGTGGGGGAGGGGATGGCGTCCGCCGCGTTTTCCTACGGGACTCGATAAATCCCGTTCTAGGTGCAGGTAGAACGCACCGGGAATGTGCGAGGCGAGATATTTCTGATGTCCGAGTTCCGGTTCGGCCAGAGAAAAGCGACAATCGACAATAACGAGATCGCGATCGCCGAGGTGTTGCGCCAGCCAATCGGCGGAAACAAGGGGTGTTGGAATGTCTGTCATCGGTTCTGAACTCAATATCGATTCTTTTTCAGGGTATGAGATTCGAGAACCCGTTACAAACGTCTGTGGCGGTCAGTTCTGGCGTACAGGATAGAGGAAAACCCAAATGGCGAGTAAACTCAAGTATCAAATGGTCATCCAGTGGTCAGACGAGGACAATTGTTTTCTGGTCGGTTTTCCCGATTTTCCAGGTCAGCAGTGGCGCACCCACGGCGAAACCTACAAACGCTGCATCGCCGATTCGAGTCCGCGATCGCCGCGTATCCGAACCACCGTTTCTCAACGTCTGACGTATCGTTTGACGTATCCGAATCGTTTGAAAACTGCTGTAACAGGACGAAACCGCCGATTGTCACCAGAATCAACGCAACGACGATCGCCACCCCAACGAAAATGTGAGAACCTGGTTTTTGAGATTTCGGTTTCGGTGGCGGCGGTGTCGGCGTGGGAGAAGGGAAATCCATCTCGGGAGACCCCGTCGTACCGTGAGAATGGGAAAAGAGAAGGTTGGAGTACCCGCCAACGGCCACGGCGAACTCTTGATTCCAGTCCACCTTGTCTTCGCCGCTGCGACGACCGTAAACTCGCACGCGATCGACCCCTTCGATTTCTAAGTTGACGACTTTTACGCGCACTACATCGAGACATCTAGCGCGATCGGGAACGCTGTCATCGGATTCGAGGACGACGTGCAAGCACCCTTCTTTTAACGCCGTCTTCGATCGAAGTCCGTCGGATTTTAATTCTTGGTTTAACAGTGCGGAAATCGCCTTGGGATTCCCCTGGCGAGCCAGTTCGTGGAGTTGGGATGGAGTGGTCATAGATTTTTGGGTGAGGGCTGCCAAGCCTCTATCCCTAGCATACCGGATGACTCGATCTCGTTGGTTCGGGGAAGTTACGGAAATTCCTCTAGGACAGGGTTTCTGACGACGCGCGATCGGTGTTGGCGATCGCGCGTTCC
>NZ_JAQNCQ010000268.1:0-11576 GCF_028368005.1 Geitlerinema sp. CS-897
CCTTGGTGTGTAGGGTAAATGCTTGTAGCCTATATCTGGAAAGGAATTTCGCGATTTGAGCGGACTTTTTATACCGTTTAGCAAAAACTCTTTTCCTGTAAGGATTTCAGCGATTTCTTGCATAGTAAGTTCGGAAGAGCCCCATAATCTTGACCTGGTACTTCCCAGTTCAATTGTCTCTTCGTGCATATATAAGTAACTTTCCATGACTTGAAGCTGAGTTTCGGATAATTCGGAAGGGTTTTCTGATGGAATTCCTTTCAGTAACAATGGAAAAGTGACTAGAGGTGACGCTTTAATTTCTCCCAGAATTATTCTTCCATCTCTGTGATAAATGCAAGTGTCAGCAACTTCACATCCTCCGAGGACTTTGACGTCCATAATATTGGAAAATGCTTTTTGAATGAATCGCAAAATAATTTCGCTTGTTAGTTTCCCAATTGCACCCGATTTAGGTTTTGCGGCTTCTTGAAAAGACCATATATCATTTGCAATTAACAAGGGGGCGCACAGATTGATAAATCCTAAATGATAGTTACAACTTTGTGGGAGCGAACCTTCAGGATAGCAGCGCAAATATTTTTGAAGAAATGGAATCTTATCAAGATAAGATAAACTTGTCAACAAGTCGAACGAAAAAGCCAAACAGGCTTCATCTTTCTGGTAACTCGCCCAATTAATTAAACGATCGGCCAGTTCGAGCCAAGGATAATCACACAAAGGCTCCTTTCCTACATTTTCTTCTACAATTTTATTTAAATCTTCAGGCATATTAAAGTTGAGTTGTTTGAATTTTTGTTTAAATCTGCTGATTTTATTTTTGTCTAAATATTCATTATAAAACACAGAGCGATTGAAAGTCTAGATTTCGCGACAGAGAACCTTTTTCCCAACATCGAACCCCGATATCCCACAGATACCGGGGTTCTGGGAAACTCAACTCTGTTCAACTGGGTTCGGGAATCGTCACGTCGATCGCCGTCACTTCGGTATTGGGACTTAAACTCGACAGCGGCGGCTCGATCGCCTCGGAAGTCCCCACCACTAACGTTACCAATTTCTCGGGTTCGAGATAGTCTCGCGCCACCCGTTGCACGTCTTCAACCGTTGTCTTGCGAACGCCGTCTTGATATTGGTTCAGGAAATCCAACGGATAATCGTAATAGTCGTATCGCACCAGTCGCGACAGGGTTTGAGAGGGATCGGCGAAGTTAAAGACGAAGGAGTTCAACGTCGAATCTTTCGCAATCTGTAACTCTTCTTCTTCGATCGGTTCGGTACGAACGCGATCGATCTCGGCGCGAACGGCTTGAATAAACGGAACAGTGGCGTCCGATCGCGTTTGTCCCCCCGCCACGAACACGCCGGGATAGTCGTATTGAGCGCCCCAATACGCATAGACGGAATAGGCTAACCCTTGGCGCGATCGCACTTCGTTAAACAAGCGTCCGCCAAACCCGCTCAATACGTTGTTCATCACCCCCAAAATCGGGTAGTCGGGGCTACTCCGCACGCCGCCGAGATGTCCGATTTCAATGTAACTTTGGGTCAGCTGCGGGCGATCGACGAAAAACACGCCGCTCTCGCGAGCTTGCGACACGTTGGGTAATTCGGGAAGCGGTGCGGACGCGGGTTTCCAATCCTCCAATTTCTGCGAAATCAACGTTTTTACCGCTTCGCTGTCGAAATCTCCGACGACTCCGAGAATCATGCGATCGGGGACGAAAAACTGCTCGTAAAACGACTGGATATCCTCGCGAGCGATGTTCTCGAGGGTTTCGTATTCCATCGTTCTGGCGTAGGGACTGGTTTCGCCGTAAATCAGTTTCTGAAATTCGCGATCGGCGATGCTTCCCGGTTCGTCGTTGCGCCGCGCGATATTTCCCCGCATCTGATTCTTCGCCACTTCGATCTTGTCTTCAGCAAAGGCGGGTTGACGCAACACCTCCACAAATAAATCGAATACGTCCTCGAAGTCTTCGCTGAGGGCGCTAAAACTCACGCTTCCCGCAGTCGAACCAATGGACGATTCTACTGACGCGGCGTTCTGTTCCAGAATGCGGTTCAACTCGTCGGCGGGGTGGTTCTGGGTTCCTCCGGCGCGGATGACGTTTCCCGTTAAGTTCGCCAACCCCACTTTATCGGACGGCTCGAACCGACTTCCCGTCTGAATCAGGGCGTTTCCCGAAATTAAGGGAAGTTCGCGATCTTCAATCAGATACACCGTCAAACCGTTGTCGAGTTGGAAACGGGTGTAGTCGGGAAGTTGTAATTCTGGAAGTGGCGGAAATTCCAGTTCGGTGTAATGTCTCGGCGTCGCGGCGACGGAGGCGGCGGGATGAAACAGGGTGCTGACGACGAACCCTACGGCGAACAACATCGTCCAGTAGGGACGTAGGTGTTTTGTCCAGAGAGTGCGCCATAAATTGCGTCCTCTCCTCATTGTTTTTCGTTTGCTCATGTCGATCTCTTGTGTGTCTTGACTCGGACTGCTTGCGGAGCGAGTCTCAATTCTTGGGAAACCTTAACCGTCGATGGGTAACAGTTTTCCGATGGTGCGGTTTTCGGGAACGAAGGTTTCTCGCGCGACGCGCAAAATATCCTCCGCCGTCACCGCTTCGATTTGTTCGATTTGACGGAACAGGTTGCGCCAGTCTCCGGTTTTCACTTGGTACTCGACGAGCAAACTCGCCATACCGGAGTTGGAATCGAGCGATCGCAGCAGTCCCGCTTTGGCTTGGGTTTTGACGCGATCGAGATCGGCGTCGGAAACGGGTTCGCGCGTCAGTTTTTGAATTTCGGCTTGCAACGCCGCTTGCACTTCTTCGACACCGTGTCCCGGTGCTGTCAAGGCGTAAAACAGCATCAAATTGGGAAATTTATCCCCCGGAAAGCCGTTAAAGCCTTGAGCGGCGAGGGCGATTTGCTGGTCTTCTACGAGGGACTGATACAGCCGCGAGGTGCGTCCGTTGCTGAGGATGGCGCTTATCATCTCGTATGTCGCGTTGTCGGGATGGTTCACTGAAGGACGGTGATAGCCTTCGAGATACCAGGGTTCGCTCTGGAAGCGGACTTCTACGGAGCGCGGTTCGGTTTGCGGCGGTTCGACGGCGGTGACTTGCGGCGGTGCGGGTTTGGGTTCGTATCGCCCGAAATAGGCTCGGGCGAGTTCTTTGACGCGATCGGGATCGACATCTCCGACGACGGCGGCGGTGAGGTTACTCGGGACGTAGTAGGTTTGGAAAAATTCGTCTACGTCTTGGCGCGTTAGGTTTTCTAAGTCTTCGACGGAGCCGATGACGGGTTGTTGGTAGGGGTGAACCTGAAACGCCGTGTCGAGGAATTCTTCGATCAGTTTTCCGATCGGGGAATTGTCGGTTCGCAGACGCCGTTCTTCGAGAATCACTTGCTGTTCTTTGTAAAATTCTCGAAATACGGGTTCGAGGAACCGCTCGGACTCGAGAGACATCCACAGTTCGAGTTTGTTGGAGGGGAAACTGTAGAAATATCGCGTGGCGTCGGCGGAAGTGGTGGCGTTGAGGCCGACTCCTCCCGATCGCTCGACGATCTGTCCGAATTCGTTTTGAATCACGTATTCGGAGGCTTCTGTTTGGACGCGATCGAATTGGGCTTGCAGTTCTTCGACTTTCGTAAGATTGTTTTCAGATTTTGCCGCTTCGATTTGTTGGTGTAAATCGTCGAGGCGATCGAGCAGCGGACGCTCTTTCTGATAGTTCGTCGTTCCGATTTTTTGGGTGCCTTTAAAGGCTAAATGTTCTAAGAAGTGCGCGATACCCGTTTGCCCCGGAACTTCGTTGACGCCGCCGACATCGGCGTACGTGATAAACGAGACGATGGGGGCTTCGTGGCGTTCGAGAACGATAAATTTCATCCCGTTATCGAGAGTGAATTCGGTCGCGCGTTCGAGCGTGCGATCGAGATAGGGTTGAATCGACGCCGCCCGAGCTGTAGTCGGTGCAACGCTTAAGGTTCCGAAAAGTAGCGCCAGACACGCGAATGCGACGAGCGATCGCCCGATTTGACGACCGCAGATTTTCAGGTTTTGAAGATAGGATGGGATCGAATACATAACATGATGATTCCGAACGCGATCGAAGTTGGATCTCTGACTTTTGAGATCGATAACTTCCTATGACAATCTGTGAATCTTTTGCCGAGGAACCGACAATTTAATTCACAATACTGTTACAAGGCACACTGACAATTGCATAGTTTTGTGAAGACAATGAAGACGATACACGCGACGCGAACCCCCGAATCCGAAACCCGCACGCGCATTCTCGCCTCTGCACGACGATTGTTCGCCCGCCAAGGATTTGAAGGGACGACAACCCGCGCCCTCGCCCGTGCGGCCGGTGTAGCGGAAGGCACGCTCTTTAGACATTTTGACAATAAAAAGGCGATTTTGGTGGAAGTGGCGACTCAAGGCTGGATCGAACTGTTAACGGATTTGTTGACGGAACTGAGCGAAATGGGCAGTTACAAGGCGGTTTCGCAAGTTATCCAGCGCCGCCTCCTTCACCTGCGTAAGAACGCCGATCTGATGCGCGTATGCTTCCTCGAAGCTCAGTTTCACCCGGAACTGCGCGAACGTATTCAAAAGGACTCGATCGAAAAAATGACGGACGTAGCGGAAGCCTTCATACAAACGGCGATCGATCGCGGCATTTATCGTCCGATGAACCCGAGATTGGTGGCAAAAGTCTTTCTCGGAATGTTTGCGATTTCTGGCTTTAGCTACGAAACCCTGATGGGCGAAAATCCTTCACCGCAAGCGATGAAGGATATGGCTGAAGGACTGGCCGATATTTTCCTCAACGGCGTTCTCGCCAGAGATATCGAGGATTAGGGCGAGACAACTGTGGTTTGCAAACGGACTTTTCAGGTCGATCGAGGTGGGGCAAGCTTCTAAGTTTGCCCCGACTGGATTTTCCGCCTTCACGTCAATTTCCTTGTCCCCTTGTCTGCAATCACATCAAACGCGGCACTTTGTTCTCTTTGTTGAGTTTGTAATACTTCTCCCAAGCCAGTTTCGCCCATCTAGCCCAAGCCCCTCGAGGCGCGATCGCTTTCTCGTCGTCGCGATAGACGAACACGGCTTCGTCGCCTAAATCCATCACGCACAAAATATGCATCTCTTCTCGAAACGACGCTCGGGGAAACTGTTCGCGGGTCTGTCTCGCGATGTTTTCGGCCGCCGTCCGGGCCATGAGTTCGGCCAGGTGTCCCTGACGCGCCCGCCAAGCGGGCCCCTCGAAAAAGGAACTGTCACCGATAGCGTAGCAATTCTCGAGATCTTTGACTTGGGCGGTATCGCTGACGGGAACGAAACCCGCTTCGGTCAGGGGTAAATCGGAATTTTTCAAGACTGGATTTCCCGTCATTCCCGGTGTAAACACGGTTAAATCGCTCTGGATTTCAGTGCCGTCTTCAAATACCACCCCCTCGGCGGTGAATTCGGTAATTTTGCGACCGGTTATCGTGCGGATGTTGCGTTTCTCGAACAGTTTGGCAATTTGAGCTAACCCTTTTTCGCCGAGACGTTTTCCGGGTTTGGGAGAGGGAGTGAAAAAGATTAACTCGAAGCGATCGCGCAAGCCTTTTTGACGTAAATAGGTGTCGAAGTTGAATGTCACTTCAAACATCGGACCGCCGCGCACCGCCGTCGAATCTTTGGGATTGCCGCTAAAGCCACAGGCGATCGTTCCGTAACCGCGATCGACTAATTTCAAAAACTTCTCTTGAATGTCGATGCCGTCTTGGGGAGAACGACACACCGTCCGCGTATGTTCGATGCCCTTGGGTTTGAGTTTGGAACCGCCCAAGGCAATGACGAGATAGTCGTACTCGCGTTTTTGTCGATCTGTGATTACATATTGTTGCGATGTATTGACTTCTCTAATTTCTTCGTGTGAGAAATTAAATCCGTGAATCTCTGCCAGCGGAGAAAGCGGCAAACTGAGGTCTTCCACGGTTCGATGTCCCACCGTCAGCCAAATTGAAGCGGGATAGACGTAGAGAAAGTCTCGGTTGGAAATCAAGTCGATTTGCGCTTGACCCTTGATACGTTGACTGAGGTTGATGGCGGCTTCGACGCCACCCATGCCTCCGCCGAGAACGAGAATTTTGGGCTGAGTCATCATACTTATTGAGAATTTACGTCAAGAAAAAAGTAAAAAAATATAGGGGTCTGTGAAGACGCCTGTTTGATGCCTATTTGATGGTTTTCCACCACTCCACCATTCCGCCAGAGAGGTTGTAAACCTGGCTGAAGCCTTGTTTTACCAGGTGTTGCGCTGCAATGGGACTGCGGTGTGCCGTCAGACAAACGATGGCGATGGGTTCGTCTTTGGGGAGCGATCGAAACCACTCAGGCCACATCCACTTTCGCAAGAGGGGAATCGACCCCAACATCACTCTCGGAAGGCTGAGATTTCGAGCGTTGGGGGCGTGTCCGGCAGCGTATTCGAGCTGCGATCGCACGTCGATGAGTGTGGGAGAATGGGGGAGGCTGACAAACGCCTGTGGGGTGATGTCCGTTACCGTTTCTGCACGAGTAGCGGTAGTCATCGCTAAAACCTCCTGTTATTCGAGTTGTTGGCAAGATTGGGAAAAGTCAGAGCAGACAAACTGGGTTGGGAAACACGCGATCGTTATCGAAGCTGTCTGCTCTGACAAGACTGTACGGGTAGTAACGCTCTACGTGCGATCGGCACGATGGCTCCCTCACAAGATTCACTATATAACTTTTTAGTCAAATATGCAAGTGTTTTTGAGCAACTAGCGATCGAGGTTTTCAGGATTAGCGATCGCCAATCCCGAGAAACCCAGCCTCGAAATGTAAGACTAAGTTTCCCAAACTGATTTAATCCTCACCAATCCCCATTGCGCCTCGAAATCCGGTAATAATTCGCGTTCCGTCTTTGAGGACGTGAATTTCCATCTGGTCGCTCGCCCAATCGAGGCGATTCTGAAACTCAGGATTGAGAACCCGAACCCGTTGATTGCGGGACGACACCAGCGATGTGGGGTCGTGAATGGCCTGAGATTCTACATAAGGACCGTCAATGAGAATATCGAGCTGTTCGAGTAACGCGATCGCTCCCGGCGGTGCCTTATCCTCCGACAACTCGTCCAAAGTAAAGCCGCTAAAGGACATCACATTCAATCCTTTGGCTTTCACCCTTTTGGCCAACTCCGCCAATGCGGGAGCTTGCCAAAAGGGTTCGCCGCCGGAAAAGGTGACGCCTTCGTTATTGGGGTTACTCGTAATTTTCTCGGCCAGTTCTTCGATAGACACCACCTGATTGGGTTCAAAAGACCAAGAGCTGGGATTAAAGCAACCGGGACATTCCCGCAAACAGCCCTGAACCCAAACCACTGCCCGTTTTCCCGGGCCGTTAACTTCGGACTCGTCTACGTAGCCCATAATATTCAGGTGTCCGGCCGGAATTTTTATGTCCTGAACCATTTGTTTCCCTCCTTCTCAATAGGTGGCTTACATTGGCGGTGCGTGACAGCTCGATCGGTCTCACGATCGACACCCTATTTTTCAAGTGGGCGGTGTACATTGGCGGTGCGTGACAGCTCGATCGGTCTCACGATCGACACCCTATTTTTCAAGTCACGCACCCTACGAAACTGCCCTCTGCACTCTACACTGATAAACTCGCACCCTTGTCTGTTGGCGGTGTACATTGTCGGGGTGTGACGATTTCTCAGTCTCAGGATTCATACGGAATCCTAATTTCAAACACTGGTTTTACCCAGTCAGACAAGCCCCTCTCTGTGTCCTCTGTGTCTCTGTGGTGAAGACTTCTTGAAACCTAGCTTATCGGAAAAGGATGGAGTATCACACCCCATTTTTCAAGTCACGCACCTACGAAAAAAGGGGGGAATTAAATCCCCCCTCCAAAAAACCAGATCGAACGATTGCAGTGGTTGCAGCGATTAGCCGCCGATATTCGGTGCGTGAGACATCGAAATCGGTTGGGCGTCACCGGAAGCCAACGTCCACGGGAAGTTGTGAGCGTTGGGGGCGTGCATCACTTGGATGCCCAGGTTTGCCCGGTTGATCAGGTCGGCATCGGTGCGGATGACGCGACCTTGAGCGTCTAATACGGACTGGTTGAAGTTAAAGCCGTTGAGGTTGAACGCCATGGTTCCAACTGCCAAAGCTGCGAACCAAATACCGATGACGGGGAACGCACCGAGGATAAAGTGGACGGAGCGGCTGTTCCGCATGGCAAAGCTCGGCAGAGTCAAGCGTCCCCAGAAGCCAGCGTGTCCGGCAATCAGGTTATAGGTGGCTTCTTGTTGTCCGAATTTGTAGCCTTCGTTTGCCGATTCGAGTTCGGTGGTTTCCCGAACTAGGGAAGAGGTCACGAGAGAGCCATGTAGGGCGCTCAGTAACGCGCCGCCAAACACGCCGATGACACCGAGCATATGCAGCGGGTGCATCATGATGTTGTGTTCGGCTTGGAAGGACATCATGAAGTGGAACGTGCCGGAAATGCCCAAGGGTAAGGCTTCGGAGAAGCTACCTTGACCGACGGGATACACGAGTAGGACGGCAGTTGCTGCCGCAGCCGGAGCGGAGAAGGCAACGGCAATCCACGGACGCATTCCCAAGCGATAGCTCAGTTCCCACAGCCGTCCGAGGTACGCCCAAATTGCAATGAGGGCGTGGAAGACGATGAGCTGGTACGGTCCGCCGTTGTAAAGCCATTCTTCGATGGAACCGGCGTCCCAAATGGGATAGAAGTGCAGACCGATGGCGGCGGAGGTGGGAACGACGGCGGCGGAAATAAAGTTGTTACCGCCGAGAATGGAGCCGATGACGGGTTCGCGGATACCTTCCATGTCCACTGGAGGGGCGGCGAGGAAGGCTAAGACGAATGCTGTGGCAGCAGCGAGGGCTGTCGGGATTAGTAAGACACCGAACCAACCGATATAGATCCGGTTTTCGGTGCTGGTAATCCACGCGCAGAGTCGATCCCATGCTGACCAGAGATCGCCCTCTCGACGTTGGCGAATATTAGTAGCCATGATTCCAAATACCTCATGGAAAAAATACACAGGTATCGGATCGAATTTGGAAAACAATAAACAACGATCGCCCTTTCAGATGTGTGGGAAGGGGACGGTCGAGCGCCTAGGCTCGGACAAGCGATCGCCTACAGAGAGAGAATAAGGTCGAAAAAAGATTGAAACAATTGTAAACTGTCGCTTGTGGCGCTCTGAGTTCGATTCGATACCCGTTTCGATCGAGATGTTGCGAAGCGCCTATATTTGCCTGGAATTGCTCGATTTTAAAGCGCGATCGCAACTCGTACGAAAATAAATTCAACGATCTCGATACTGTAATTTATTCTATGAAGTTCTTTTGAAAATGTCAATTCGTTTGACTTGAATTTTATATCAAAAACAATAGCGTTTCGTAAACTATGTTTAAGAAATAATTCTGTATTTTACGCAGTAGTCAGTATTATCGATGTTCGTAAAAAAAACATAAAGAAAACTCCATCCCGACCGAAGAGGGATGGAGTTGAATCGAACCGATTTCAGACCGATCTTAGGAACGATCGAGCTTGTCAGAGACGCGAGTTTGCGTCGATCGACAAGATTTAACTTTAGGCGTTGACTTCAGGAGCGCTCAGCGCAATGGGTGCAGCGTCAGTAGAAGCCAAATCCAATCGACAAGATTTAACTTTAGGCGTTGACTTCAGGAGCGCTCAGCGCAATGGGTGCAGCGTCAGTAGAAGCCAAATCCATAGGAAATTGGTGAGCGTTGCGTTCGTGCATCACTTCGATACCCAGGTTGGCACGGTTGATGACGTCAGCCCAGGTGTTAATGACGCGACCTTGACTGTCGAGAACGGACTGGTTGAAGTTGAAGCCGTTCAAGTTGAACGCCATAGTACTCAGACCCAGTGACGTAAACCAAATACCGACCACCGGCCAAGCAGCCAGGAAGAAGTGCAGCGAGCGGCTGTTGTTGAAGGAAGCGTATTGGAAGATCAGACGACCGAAGTAACCGTGAGCGGCAACCAGGTTGTAGGTTTCTTCCTCTTGACCGAATTTGTAGCCTTGGTTTTGAGACTCGTATTCGGTGGTTTCGCGCACTAGAGAGCTGGTGACGAGAGAACCGTGCATGGCGGAGAACAGCGCACCGCCGAAGACACCAGCCACACCGAGCATATGGAACGGGTGCATCAGGATGTTGTGTTCGGCTTGGAACACGATCATGAAGTTGAAGGTTCCCGAGATGCCCAGCATCAGACCGTCAGAAAACGATCCTTGACCGATGGGGTAAATCAGCAGAACGGCAGTGGCAGCAGCCACGGGAGCAGAAAACGCTACGGGAATCCAAGGACGCATCCCCAGGCGGTAGGACAGTTCCCACTCGCGACCCATGTAGGCGTAAATTGCAATTAGGAAGTGCAGGACGATGAGTTGGTACGGCCCGCCGTTATAGAGCCATTCGTCCAAGCTGGCAGCTTCCCAAAGGGGGTATAAGTGCAAGCCGATTGCGGCGGAGGTCGGAATGACCGTTGCGGAGATAATGTTGTTGCCGTACAGCAGCGAGCCAGAAATGGGTTCGCGAATGCCGTCGAGATCGACAGGAGGTGCGGCAACGAAAGCCAAGATAAAGACAATTGCGGCTGTTAGAGCGGTGGGGATGAGAAGAACGCCAAACCAGCCCACGTACAGGCGGTTTTCGGTACTCGTTACCCAACTGCAGAAACGCTCCCACAGATTGTATTGATGTTGCGTTGTTGTGGTGGTCATAAAAAAACCTCGTTAGGGTTCTGACAACAGACTCACGATTAAAGTTCGATGGTGTTGACATTGAACTCGAGGAACAATCTTATTGAACCGTATTCCTATGTAGTTGTCAACTAAATAACCATAAGGTTATTGAATAGGACGAAGCGTCTGACTTTCTCGAGAGCGATGGTTGGAGGGAGGCGGTGACTGTTAACTGTTCTCGGTGTATTCCCAGATTTCCCAGACGATCTCGCGCGATCGCACCTCTCGTCCGATGTCTTCGGCTACTTGCGAGAATTCCCAAAGTAGCCATTCTTCTGGCGTCGTACAAGGTTCGGGGATTTGTACGCGCAACTGTTCGCTGAGGCGCAATAAGGCTTTTCCAGTGGTTTGGTCGGGTTCTTTTTCCGCTAACAGGGTTTCTCCGTAACCTCGCAACCAATTCGTCCACTGTGGTATGGAGACGCGCGGCGACAAATCTGCTAAAAACGCTGAGACTTCAGGCGCTCCCTGGGTTGTGGCTTGGAGTAAGCGATCGAACATCGGTTCGTATTCCTCTGGTGAGAGCGGCGATAAGGGGCGATCGCACAGTTGTCGTCCGTATTCTCCGGCGATTTCGCTGAGTCGGCCGCAGTGGAGTTCTGCTGAGAGGGTGACAAGGTAGACGGAAGCCAGACGGGACAATTGTTTGAGAGAATAGAGGAGTCCCAAAAAAGAGGGTGGCGTTTGCGGCCACCCCAACAAAAAAATGCTACCGACATTCTACCAAGATTTTCTGCGTATCC
>NZ_JAQNCQ010000269.1:0-5349 GCF_028368005.1 Geitlerinema sp. CS-897
ACTCCAGGCAAGAGTTTTTCTAAAGCCCCATAGTGGAAACAACTTGGGGGTGTTGCTGGGTAAAAGTTCCCAGAACACAGCGAGAATGCCGCCTGTCGCAAGGGCTAACGCCTTGTAATAAGACACCTCCGCCTCGCGGGATGCAGGTGGGGGATCGTTCATGACCCGATCGCGCCAGAATTCTCAGGAGTTCTGGCGTTTTCGTTCGTTCTGGTTTTCAGGGACGCTCCGCTTTCCCTCTGCATCAAAGAAACCTCTCTGCGCTACCGTAAAGTTCGGAGAAGCTCGATTTCTGCGAGCGAACTGGCTGTGACGAGAATTTTTATGCCCAAAAGCCCTATCTATCGTTTTGGATTCAGTCTGTTAACGGGACTCGTGCTGAGTTTCGGGGGGAGCAAACCTAGTTCTGCTGCCGATCGCATTACCATTACTTACGGTTCCTTCGATCGCTCGATTCCTGTGGACTCTCTCGAAACCTTCGCCGAAACTGGAGAAGTCCCGAAAGACCTCAACGCCTATTTCGACTATCTCAGCGATCGCGATCGCCAACGACTGCGCCAACTCCTCCAACTCCCCATCGACGAACCCCCCAACGTTATCTCGCGATTTACCTACAGCGACATGGGGGAAGCCTTCCTCCAGCGTATCGGTCAGGGCATCCAAACCGACAGTTCTCTCAACGGTTTTCACGCCTTGCGATCGGCGATGATTCTGGCTTCGACCGAACCCGAAGGCTTAACGCTGCTGGGAATTTTGCGCCAGTTTCCCACCCGTTCGCTGAAAATTGACGGCCGCGTCGTGGTGGAACTCGTGGACGAAATAGGGAGCTTGTCGGAGAATCGAGAACGGGCGATCGCAGCCATCCAGCAAGCCGTCGAACGCGAAACCCATCTTCACAACACCGACTTTTCCCGACTCCCCGACTTGCGAGAACTCGGCGAGTACGACGTAGAATTTCGCCAACTGCAAATTTTCATCGACGCACCGCGCCCTACCCCTAGCGGTATTGCAAACGCTTACGAGCTTCCCGTCGATGTCTATCTTCCCGATACCACCGAACCCGCCCCGTTAATCCTTTTCAGCCACGGTATGGGTTCGACGCGCCGCCAACTGGCGTATCTCGCTCAACATCTCGCCTCCTATGGCTTCGCCGTCGCCGTTCCCGAACATTTCGGCAGTAACGGCATCTATCTGGCGGCGTTTTTACAGGGAGAATTACAGAACTTAGTCTTACCCGAAGAGTACCCCAGTCGCGCTCGAGACATCCACGCCACCCTCGACGAACTCGAACGCCTCACCGCCACCGACGCAAGTTGGCGAGGGCGACTCAACGTCCAAAACACCGGGATTTTAGGGTATTCCTTCGGGGCGACGACGGCGTTATCCGTTGCGGGTGCGTCGTTGAACGAAACGCAACTCAACCGAGATTGTGTCGAAGACCCGCAACCGACGTTTAACTTTTCGCAGTTGTTGCAATGTCGCGCCCAGGCGATCGCACAAAATCGCGATCGCACAGACTTTCGCGACGATCGCATTCGAGCGGTTTTTTCCGTCTATCCCCTCACCCATACAATTTTCGGGGAAGAAAGCTTAGCCGAAATCGAGGTTCCCACCTTTCTCGTCTCGGGAAGTCACGATGTTCTCGTTCCCGCCGTCATCGAACAAATTCGCCCGTTTACGAAACTGACGACGCCCCATCGCTATCTGGCGGTGATGGTTCCGGGAACCCATTTCTCAACGGAAATTGGCGATATCAGTCGCTTACCCCGGTTTCTCACTGGAGAAAATCGCCCCGATCCCCAAATCGGACGGGACTATCTCAAAGCCTTGTCCGTGGCGTTTTTTCAGACGCACTTGGCGGGAAACGACGAGTTCGATCGCTATCTCAACGCCGCTTACGCCGAATTCCTCAGTCGAGACGAGTTGACGTTGTATTTGACAGAAACGTTCGACACCGAAGATTTTGAGGATAGCGGCGATCGCTAACTCGATCGATCCTCGTTTTTGCCAAATGCGATCGCCCCGCCTTCCCGACAAACTGATACATTTTTACAAGACCTGAACCTTTCGTTGGTCCTATGGCAAGCCCTTCCGTCAACTCCGACTTCGATCGCCTGCTTCCTTGGTGGCGCGAAACCCTGCAACGCACGCCGATGCTGGTACGTCGCAGCTGTGCCTTTGTCTTGGAAGTGTCCTTCCTCGTCGGAAGTGCGGCGATTCCCTACGGACTGGGGGCTTACGCCAAACACCGCGAAATCGGCGATCCCGTTCCCCTCAGCCCAATTCTCGCCGCCACAGAAGACCGCATCGGTCAAGTATTGGGTTTACCGATGCAACAGCCCAACCGCAACGTCTCGCCCCTGACAAACCTGTTTTGGACGGGGGCGTTAGTCTTACCCGTCCTCGCTGGAAGCTGGCAAATTTATTTACTGTGTACGACCGGCCAAACCGACCCCAAACGCTGGTTTGGCGTACAAGTCGTCACCGCTGACGGAACGCCACCGACATTACTTCGCGTGACCCTGCGCGAAGGGATCGGACGCTGGGGACTCGTCGGTGGAACCGCCTTGTTATTGTGGCGTTTGACGGGAGCGTTTCCCGATTTAGGCGTTTTAACGGGAATCACGGGAGTATTATTCCTCGGCGACGGCTTGGTATCTCGTGTCAAACGGGACGGACGCAGCCTCCACGATCGCATCGCCGGAACCCACATCCTCGATGTCCTGCAAAATCCCTACGGCGATTGGCCCTGGAGTACGCCGCCCAATACCGAACATTGGACGCAAACTTACGAAGGGGAACTCGTCGATGCGATCGTCCTCTCGCCCCACACCGACGAGATTCCGCCCTCGACGCCCAGCCTGTGGTGGTGGATGCGCCGCAATCCTGGGGCGACGCTGTTTCTCGTCATGCTGTTCTGTTTGGCGGCGGTGTTGGGAACCTTCGTTGGAACTCAGGTGTACGTTCAGCAACAAACCAACTGGCGGGAACTCAAGGAACAGGACAACCAACTGTTTTTATCTCTCGTAGGCAAGCTAACCCCCGTCCCCGGTGCGCCGGACGAACGGAAAAATGCCATCTTAGCCTTGGGAACCCTCGACGATCCTCGGGCGATGTCCTTGTTGGTGGATTTGCTAGGGCAGGAAACTTCACCACAACTCATCGACGCGATTCAACAATCCCTAGCCAGTCGAGGCGTCGAAGCGATCGCAGAACTGCGGCGACTCAACCAATCCTTGAAAACCGACCTCGATTCTCTGCAATACGGGGGCAATGCGGCGGAAAAAGCGGCGGTGGCGCGACGACTGCGGGCAACCCAACGGGCGATCGCAAAAATTCTCACCAACTATAGCGGCGATATGCCCACCGCCGACCTCAGCCGCACCCATTTAGGACAAACCACCGCCGCCGACGCACCGTTTACCTTGGTTCTCGATGCGGTGGATTTAGCGGGGATTCGCTTTCGCGGGGCGATTCTCGATCGCGCCAGTTTTCAAGGCAGCCAGTTTTACGGGGCGGGAGAAGACGGACGCTTCGGAACTTACGACGATTGGATTGCCGATTTAAGCGGTGCTGATATCAGTCACGCCAACCTGGCCGGGGCGCGGTTAACCAACGTCTGGATGCACCGCACCAACGCCATGCAGTCCAACCTCAACCACGCCGACGCCCGAGGTATCAGTGCCAACGGCGCGAATTTTAGTTCCGGGCAATTGGTGGGAACGAATTTCGAGGGGGCGTCGTTACGTCAGGGAAGTTTGACGGGGGCGGATTTGAGTACGGCCAATTTTGCCAACGCCAATTTAACGGGGGCGACGCTGACGGAAATCGAAGCAGGTGGAAGCCGTTGGACGGGGGCGAATTTGAGTCAGTCCAACTGGCAAGATGCGAACTTGTCCGGGGCAGATTTAACCAATACCAATTTGACGAATACCAATTTCCGAGGAGCGGATTTATCGGGGGCGTCGCTGCGGTTGGCGAACTTGCAATATGCCAATTTCCAAAACAGCGATTTCAGCTTTGTAGATTTGCGCGGGGCGGACGTTTCTGGGTCGAATTTCCAAGGTGTTATTTGGACGCGGGAACCCCAGGAGCAAGAAAATACGTTTGTGGTGCGATCGAACCTCAACGATCCTAAAAGTTTCGTCGAAGGCGTCGATTTCAGCAACGCCCGTAATTTAGACACCGAGGCGCTGTCTTATCTTTGCAGCAACGGCGCGATCCATCCCGAATGTGGGAGATGAGGTGATGATGAGGTTGGTATGTGACGCGGAAACAGCCATTTCAAGGTCTACACTCAACCTGTAACTATTCAGGGGGTAGTAGAGACAGCAGAGAAGGAGACTCGGAACGCAGAACCTGAATCAAGAAATCAAGAACCTCACGTCCTTGACGACGTCGAGTTGCCACGACCGTCAACATACGCTCGGCGAATTCATACCAAATCCTGTTCCCAAATTTGCTAAACTTTTAAGCCGCAAATCCCAGCCAATGATAGTTCGTTAAATCCCGGATCTCTTCTTGCATCTGTTCTTGAATGACATAGCACCTTTTTCCCAACACTTCTTCAAGTTCCTCGTTGTATAAATTGAGAGCTTCGCTGCGGTTGCCCAAGGCATTGTAGGCTGTACCGAGGTTGCTGAGAGTAACGGTTTGATATTCTCGATCTCCAATTTCTCGAAGTGCCTCTAGAGCATTTTAATAATACATCAAGGCAGTTTGTTTTTCGCCGAGATTGCTGTGAGACGAACCTAGAAATAATGATGCATAAGCGATGCCATCAGTGGCTTGTAATCGTTCAGATAACTCCAATGCCTGCTCGAATCGCAAAATGGTGGTATTATACAGTAATGATGAAAAGATTTTTCTGTGGTTTATGCTTATGATTTGTCCCCAATGCGGCAGTGAAGATCGCATCAAAAATGGTCACACCTATTATGGAAAGCAGAGATTTAAATATAAAGATTGTGGTCGTCAGTATGTTGAGGGATCTCAATACCAACATATTTCTGAAGAAACCTGGGAATTAGTCGTTCGCAAAGCGGAACGGAGTTCTCTCGACTTCTTTTAGAAAAAATATCCTTAGCTGGTATTTCTCGGGCTGCAAGAATTTCTATGCGACATCTTCAAGACTATGTAAATTGGTCTTTCTGAATGTATAGCGCTCGCCAATTGGGTTAAGACAGTCGGCTCTGGCTGTGTATGACGACTTCCAGGCTTGAAAATGTCCTGGTTGCTCTGGCGGCTGCTATACCTCAAGTCGAGGCCACCAATAATCGCGCCGAACGACAGTTACGTCCCGCCGTCATCGCTCGCAAGGTCTCTTGCGGCAACAAGACCGAATCCGGC
>NZ_JAQNCQ010000270.1:0-2658 GCF_028368005.1 Geitlerinema sp. CS-897
GAGACTGAACGGTCAGAGGAGACGGTCGGCGGACCGATCGTGCCGCCGCCACCGTCGGAGCTCGATCGGCTCTACAAACTGGCGAGGATGGGCAATATGAAGCGAATTCGCGATCGCGCCGCCGATCTCGAGGGACTCGGCCCTCAATACGTTCCGTTTGCCCGAAAACTGCAAGCGTTAGCTCGCGGTTTTAAAGATCGAGCGATTTTAGCCTTCATCCAGCAATATCTGTCTTAAAACAAAACTTGTTTTACAACAGATCTTGCAATTGACCCAGAAAACGAACGATGACTGAAAACACGACCCTTTTACCTGGCTACGATAATTTAGAACTGTTGCACTCTAGCTCTCGAACCTTGGTTTATCGGGGGCGACGAACGGCCGACGATCGCACGGTGATTCTCAAACTGCTCGACAGCGAGTATCCCGGCTTTCACGAACTGGTCAATTTCCGCAACCAGTACACCATTGCCAAAAACCTCGATTGTCCCGGTGTGGTCGAGCCTCTGGCGTTGGAAAATTACCGCAACAGTTGCATTTTGGTGATGCCCGACGAAGGGGCGATTTCCTTGTCGGACTATACAGCCCAGCAACCTTTGAGTCTGGGGGAATTTTTGCCCGTTGCCATAGCTTTGGCACAGATTCTCGAGGGACTGTATCGAAATCGGGTGATTCATAAAGACATCAAACCGGCCAACATCCTCGTTTGCCCCAACACCAAGCAAGTGAAACTGATCGATTTTTCGATCGCGTCTTTGTTACCCAAAGAAAGCCAAGTTTTAAAGAATCCCAACGTTCTCGAAGGCACCCTCGCTTACATTTCTCCAGAGCAAACCGGACGCATGAACCGGAGTCTGGACTACCGCAGCGACTTCTATTCCCTCGGCATTACCTTTTACGAACTGCTGACGGGACAGCTGCCCTTTCTTGCCAACGATCCGATGGAGTTAGTGCATTGTCACATCGCTCGCGAAGCTAAGTTTCCTGACGGGAGTTCGGTTCCCGAGGCGGTGCGGGCGATCGTTCTCAAGTTGATGGCCAAGAACGCTGAAGACCGCTATCAGAGTGCGTTGGGGTTGAAATACGACCTCGAACGATGTTGGCAACAGTGGCAGGAAACCGGGGAGATCGAACCCTTTGAGTTGGGAGAGCGGGATCTCTGCGATCGCTTTGCCGTCCCCGAAAAGCTCTACGGACGAGAAGCCGAAGTGCGAACCCTCCTCAATGTATTCGAGCAAGTCGCACGAGGTCAAACTGAGCTAATGTTGGTGTCGGGTTTCTCGGGTATCGGTAAAACCGCCGTCATCAACGAAGTTCACAAACCCATCGTCGCCCGACGGGGATGTTTTATTAAAGGAAAATTCGACCAGTTTAACCGGAACGTTCCGTTTTCTGCGTTCGTCCAAGCGTTCCGAAATTTAATGGAACAGTTGTTAAGCGAAAGCGACGAGCAACTGAAGGCTTGGAAGGCTGAAATTCTCAAGGCTTTGGGAGACAACGCGCAGATCGTCATCGATGTGATTCCCGAGTTGGAAATCCTCATTGGCAAACAGCCTAGCGTACCGGCACTGTCGGGAAGTGCCGCCCAAAATCGCTTTAATCTTTTGTTTCAAAAATTCATTCGGGTTTTTAGTACAAAAGACCACCCCTTAGTCATCTTTTTGGACGACCTTCAATGGGCAGATTCAGCTTCGCTGAAGTTGATGCAAGTGCTGATGGACGACCGAGATCGGGGCTATCTGTTGTTGTTGGGGGCGTATCGAGATAACGAAGTGTTTGCGACTCATCCCTTACAATTGACGTTAGATCGTATTGCTGAATCCGGCGTCAACATTGAAACGATCGCTCTCGACCCTTTAAGTCAAATCGATCTCAATTATTTAGTGGCGGAAACGCTGAGCTGCAAGTTAGAACTTGCGTTGCCTTTAACCGAATTGGTGTACGAGAAGAATCAGGGAAATCCATTTTTTGCAGTTCAGTTTCTCAAGGGACTACATGAAGATGGATGGATTACCTTCGATCGCGATTTGGGTTACTGGCAGTGCGATCTGGCACAAGTTCGGGAGTTGGCGTTAACCAACAACGTCGTGGAGTTTATGGCGAAGCGGTTACAGAAGCTACCTGCCAAAACTCAACAGATCTTGAAGCTGGCGGCCTGTATCGGCAACCAGTTCGATTTGGGAACGTTAGCCATTGCTAGCGCACAGTCTCAGGCTGAAGTGGCAAATTGTTTGTGGGAGGCATTGCAAGAAGAGTTGATTTTGCCTCAAAGCGAAACCTATAAGTTTTTTCAAAGCACCGATCGCGAAGACAAAATGTTGACTGAGAACATATCAGTGGGCTATAAGTTTTTGCACGATCGCGTTCAACAAGCCGCTTATGCTTCGATCGACGATACGAAGAAACCCGCTACTCACTATGCGATCGGTCGTAAACTTCTATCAAATTTATCGTCTCAAGAGCAAAGCGATCGCCTTTTCGATATTGTCAATCAACTCAATATCGGGCGCACGGCAATTGAAGAAGAAGCCGAGATCGAACAGCTCGTTGACCTGAATTTAAATGCCGGACAGAAAGCCAAGCTGGCGACTGCTTGTGACGCTGCAAAAAGCTATTTTCAGATCGGCATTGATTTGCTCGGTAAAAACTGTTGGACGA
>NZ_JAQNCQ010000271.1:0-8533 GCF_028368005.1 Geitlerinema sp. CS-897
TGCCGGATGCACAGGAATTTCCAATTTTACCTCTTTTTCGGGTTCTCGAAGCCATGTCAAGACTCCTCTAAGCCTTACGTCGTAAGCTTTTCACTTCTTTTCAGCAAGCCCTAATTAGAGCAGAACAACCGCATTCACTCCATTTGTAGTAGGGTGGGCAATGCCCACCTACCCTACATTTAGTGTGGTTAACGTTTAATTGCGTAAGTCCAGTAGGGATCGAATTACACAGAAACCCTTAGTGGTGCAAAAAACTTTTGAAAACAGAGCATTGACAAAAAGCACGAGATGTAAAGTCAACCTTGAGGGTGTCTTTCAGCACCTCAAACCCCTTTGAATACGTTCGTCTTCTCACCGCCATCCAGAAATCGATAGATTCACTAGAACTATTGTATAGCAAGGGTTTCAGAACTTTTCTGCACCACCAAGCACAGAAACCTCAATTGTAACTCGACATTATTTTGCAACACGTCGGACAGTTTTTGACTGACAACGAGAGAATGCGGGTTTCAGCTACCTCTCAAGACTGTTAAGCCAACGAGGAAATAAGGGCTTCAGCGCTTGCACGGAAAAATGTCCGGACTATTGATTTTGAATATAGCAGTATGACTTCGTTTGCGGCTTGTTTTCAGAATAGATCGTTATGGAATGGAGTTTTCAGCCGATCTGTTTCCGCAAACCATTTAGGATTGCTATAGATCGAAAAAATTAAGAAGCTGCTCTCTCTTAAACAGCATTCCCAGGCGTTAACCTGGGAACGAGAAAACCACAAACTATCGACTCAACAACTTCGGTAAACGGAAGAGTTTCAACCCACCTGAAAGCGTTTCTCGGAACGAACCGTTGAAATTATCGATATAGGTGAACAACACCGGAACCACCACCAGCGTTAACATCGTTGAGGTGGAAAATCCGCCAATGACTGAAATCGCCATCGGGGAACGCACCTCGCCGCCAGCACCCCATTCCAAAGCGATCGGTAACATCCCCGCGATCGTCGAAATCGCCGTCATGAAAATCGGACGCAATCGCGACACCCCCGCTTCGACTACAGCTTTGAATTGCGGTAAACCTTGTTGTTCGTTGGCTAAGGCACAATCGACGAGGAGAATGGCGTTTTTTGTCACCAATCCCATTAACAATACGATGCCGATGAGGGCGAACAAACCCAGTTCTTTTTGAGCGATTAATAAACCTAACAACGCTCCACCAATGGACAGGGGTAACGCTACCAGAATTGTTAAAGGATAGAGGAAGTTGTTATATAACAACACCAAAATGGCGTAAATGCACAACACCGCAAACACCAACGCCCCTAAGAACCGACTGAATACGTCGATCATGATTTTGGCGTCTCCCGAAGCCTGTTGGTATACCCCAGGCGGTAAGGGATTCATGGCGGGGAGGGCTTGCACGGCGGCGACGGCATCTCCGAGGGAAATGCCCTGTAGGTTGGCTTCGATCGCCACCTGACGCGATCGATCGAAGCGATCGATCTGTGCCGGGCCGCTACCTAACGTAATTTGCGCCACGGACGACAACGGCACCAACGACCCCGATTGAGTGGGAATTTCTAACGTTCGCAAAGTATCCAAATCGTGGCGGTAAGGTTCGGCAATTTGCACGCGGATGGGAATTTGGCGATCGGGTAAGTCGAACTTGGCTAAGTTGGCTTCGATGTCGCCGAGAGTGGCTAAGTTAGCAGTGCGGGCGATCGATTGCACCGAAACCCCCAAATCTGCCGCCCGTTCCACATCCGGTTTAATCAAAATCTCCGGTTTCACCAAACTGGCACTGGATGCGACTTCCACCAAACCGGGAATCTCCCGCATTTGGCTTTCCAAGTCGTTCGCCGCTTGCATCAACGCCTCGGGATTGTCGCTTTTGAGGACGATGGAGAGGTCTTTACTGCCGCCGCCAGCCCCCGCTGACTGGAAGCTAATCCGCGCACCGGGAACCTCGACGAAGCCGGGACGAATCTGGTCTTCGTATTGTTGTTGGTCGACCTCACGATCGCGCTTGGGTTTTAAAATTGCCGTAATCGTGGCTTCGTTGACGCGACTTTCCGAACCGCCACTCCCCAAACTCAAAAACACGCTTTCCGTGGCGGGGTGTTCTAGGAGAACGTTCGTGAGGCGATCGCTCACCGTCTCCGTTTCCTGCAACGTCGCCCCTGGCGGGAGTTCCACGTTCACCGTACTAATCCCCCGATCGCCTTCGACAAACAGTCCTTTGGGAATGTACGGCACTAACTGTAAGCTGGCGATGAAGAACACCACCGCAATAATTAATGTGGTGACTCGGTTGCGTAACGCCCAGGTGAGAACGCGGCGATAGGGACCCGGTTTCGGTGAGGGGTTCATCGTGTCCGGTTGGCAAATCGCCGAAGCTTTGGATTTGAGGAGATACGCCGACAACATCGGCGTCATCGTCGTCGCCACCAACGTCGAGAACATGGTGGACACCGCAACTGTCACGCCGAAGGGTTGGAAAAACTGACCGGGAATCCCGCCCATAAACGCCACGGGCATAAACACGGCGACAATGGTAGCAGTGGTGGCGACGACAGCTAAACCGATTTCGTTGGCGGCGTCTAACGCGGCTTGAAACGGCTTTTTGCCCATTTTGAGGTGAGTGTCGATGTTCTCGATCATGCAGATCGCGTCATCGACGAGGTTTCCCACGGCTAACGCCAACGCCAACAAGGTCATGCCGTTGAGGGTGTAGTTCAACAGTTGCATCACCATGAAGGTGGGGACGATCGAAAGCGGTAATGCCACGCCGGTAATGAGGGTTGCACGCCAGTCGCGGAGGAAGAAGCCGACGGTGATGGTGGTGAGGAGACAGCCAAAGACTAACGCATCGACAGAGGCTTGGTAGGAATCGCGAATTTCGTTGGCGCGGGTGAAGATGAGATCGAGGGAGATATCGTCGGGTAAAATGCCCGAGGTGAGGCGATCGACTTCTTGACGCACTCCTTCTTCGACAGAGACTAAGCTGGTTCCGGTACTCCGCAACACCGAAAACGCCACCACGTTTTCTTCACCGTCGCGGGTGGTGAATTTCGCCAGTTGTCGCGGATCGGCGAAACTGTCGCTGACTTCTCCCAAGCTGGAGAGGGGAACTGACCCGCCGCTGGGAAGAACGATGCGATACTGTTGTAAGTCTTCGACGCTGGGCGCACTTCCCAGGGTGCGGATGCTTTTTTCTTGACCCCCAGCTTCAGAACGTCCGCCGGAGAGGTTGGTGTTGAAGGCGCGAATTTGGTCGTTGACTTGGGTGGCGGTGATGCCCAAGGCTTGGAGGCGTTGGGGGTTCAGTTGCACCCGAACTTCACGATCGACCCCTCCCGTGCGATCGATTTGCGCCACGCCAGACACCTGTAACAATGCACTGCTAATATCGCGATCGACCAATTGGCTGAGTTCTTCAACCGAACGTTGGGGCGATCGCACCGCGTAACTCATAATCGCACCCCCCGCGAACTCCAACCGCTGCACGATGGGTTCGTTGATGTCTTGGGGTAAATCCTGGCGAATTTGCGAAACGGCGTTGCGAACGTCGTTGGTGGCGCGATCGGTATCGGTTCCCAAGTCGAACGTAATGGTGGTGATGGAAAGTCCATCGTTGACGGTCGATTGCAACTCGTCGATATTGCCCAATCCGGCAACGGTGTCTTCGACTTTCTGCGTCACCTGAGATTCGAGTTCGGCCGGCCCCGCCCCCGGTTGGGTGACGGTAATCTGTACGACAGGAACGTCGATATTGGGGGTGTCGTCGATTCCGAGGCTGAAAAACGACATCAACCCCACGAGACTGAGGACGAGAAACAGAACGATCGTCGGAACGGGACGTTTGACAGACCAGGTGGAAAAGCTCATATCGCCAGGTGAAGGAAGTTACTTTTTGTACTTAATAATTTACTCGTCAAGAATTTTCACCTTCCTTGAAGGTGAAATTGTGCTAATTGGTATCTCCAATCATTACAATCAAAAAAATGGGTCTTCGGAGTTTGTGGTTATAAATGTATAACATGATACAAAAAATTGGAAATTAGAGAGCCAAAACCTTTGAAATCTCGTGAAGTGAGTTTTTCTGTCACCCTAAACTCCGAAGAGCCAAAAAAATCATCCTATCTTCTATCCCTTAGTTTTTTTGAATTGATTAAAATCCAGTTGATTGTCTGGCCATCCATCTTTTGAGTAGTTTATATATTTTTTGTCGAAATTTATTTTTAAAAACAGCAATATATAAAATAGAACAATACATTTATAAAATTTATTTACATATCTTTGCACTTTATCCAGATCTTCATCCAGTTTATATCCATGTGCCACTTGGCTTCTCAAAGAATTCCAGTTATCGACTAGCTTTTTTTCGATCTTGCCTTGTTTTTTAAGTTCTATAAGTGCTGTTCTTGGACTAAAATCTTCAAGATTTCCCAAGCTTGATTCGAGTCTTCTTCTTACTCTTTCTTTAATATCAGGATGCTTTTGTATTACTTCTTTTGCTTTTTGGGCTTGCTCTAAAATATCAGAATCGGGCATTCCAAATTCATGGTAGTAAGAGATTAAAACACCTTCTACGGATATACTGGCTACCAAAGCTGCATTTTCAAAGCCTCCCTGCCATGCTCTATTGATTTTGTACCAATAATTAAAAAAATCTCCATTCGATGATTCAAAATTATAAATATAGCTTCTTATAAACGTTTCAAAAGAATGTAGAGATTCGTGCCTTATAGGACAAGGTAAAGGATGATTAGTTGTTGATGATTCCACACTACTTAACGTGGTGTCTATTACGCCATTTTTTTGTAGACTAGAGTAAATGCGATAACATATACGGCCAAATACAATACTTAAAGCTTCTATTATTTTGTCTTCAAACTCTTTATTTATTGCCTCTTCGGGGGCAAATATGATTAATTTTAGATAGTTCTCTTCTGCTGTAAGTTCTATTTTGGTTCTTCTGGATATGAGGTGATAAGCAAGAATAATGAACCATAAATTAAGGGTTTCAGTCTTTAAATATCGATCGTTTTGTGTTTGACAATACCATTTCCACCAAAAAATGAGGAGAACCTCTATTTTTGTCTCATTAATAACAAAACTACATACATTCCATTTCCATCCTTGGTTAGGCAGTTCTGTCTTTTTATTGCAAGGAATTTTATATTTTCCCGGTATAATCGCACGAACTATACCCTGATTGGTTCTTCTGGATATGAGGTAGTAAGTAAGAGTAATACACCACAAACTAAGGGCTTCAGCCTTAAAAGATCGATTGTTTTGTGTTTGACAATACCATTTCCAGCAAAAAATGAGAAGATTTTCCTGATTTTGGCATTCAGAATTATCGAAAACTCTTTTTTGAAAAACATATTTTAGCTTTTCATCTATTACTTTTCCCATTATAGAAGATCCAAATGAGATTTTTGTGGAAACACTTATATTTTCAGAATGCCAATAGTTTCCAGACATATCTCGAGCTTCCAGCTTAAAATATTCCTGTTTTTTTATAATTGTCCCAGGCTTAGGCTGCCTGTTGATTCGTTGAAGATCTCGAATAAAATTTTCGTTTGAATTATACAAATGATACAGCTTAAAGTAAAAACATCCATCATTTTTTTGATAAATAGATCCCGATCCAGAATAAACCACTGGATTTTCATCAACTTGCTGGCGCAATTCTATATGAGCGCAATCAATACAGAGGGAGTTCGAGAGAAGTGCTTGTAGTGTTTTTTGCGTTAGGTCCATAAAAGAGTTTCAAAATCAGCTTTAAAGGTCTTTACAAGACTAGCTTATTGAGGCAGGCACTAGGCACTGCCCCTAAAAATTATTCCATCACTCGAACCAAATCGCCGTCTTTGAGGTAGCCTGCACCGGCGACAACGATGCGATCGCCTGCGTTTAAACCGCCGAGAATTTCGATTCGCGATTCCGTGAGGTTTTCGCTGTTTCCGAGGACTTCGCCCACCTCCACCGTGACGGCGGTGACGGTGTTATCGGGGTTGAGGCGGAATACGCGGGCGCTTGCGTCGGGTTGAGGGACGATCGCGCGGGCGGGAATCGTCAAACCTTGGACGGTGTTCGTGGTAATCTCCGCTTGTAGGAACATCCCCGGACGCAGTAAATCGCTGGCGGGTAAGTCGACTTCGACGGTGGCTTCGCGACTTTGGGGGTCGATCGTCGGTAAAATTTCTCGAACTCGTCCGCGTAGGTTAATGCGAGAGTCGGCGTCTGAGGTGATGGTGACGGGAGAACCCGAACGAATTAAGGGAAGTTGCGTTTCGGGGACGGTCAACTGTAACTCTAACTGTCCGTCGGCGATGAGGGTAAACAACCGCCCCGAGGGACTGGTGACATCTCCCACGCGGGCGCTGCGTTCGGCGATAATTCCGCCTTTCGGGGCGAGAACGCGGGTTTGGGCGATGCGAGTTTGCAATTCTTGGACGACGGCGCGATTGTTCTGCACCCCCGCTTCGGCATTTCCGACATCCGCTTGAGAGGCGTCGATTCCAGCGATCGTACTGTCGAGTCTGGCTTGAGCGCTTTGCACGTTGGCTTCGGCGTTGGCCACATCGGCTTTCGCACTTTGTACGTCGGCTTCGGCGACTTGCAAGTCTTCGATCGCTTTGTTGTATTCCTCTCGCGCCGTTCGCACCTCTGTTTGACGCAGTTCCGCTTCCTGTTGGCTGATGGCACCTTGGGCGACGAGGCGGTTGTAGCGATCGACTTCCCGTTGGGCTTGTTCGAGGTTGGCTTCGGCTTGGGCGATGGCGGCTTTAGCGCGATCGCGGTTGGCTTCGGCTTGCAGAACCCGGCTTTTGGCTTGCAACACGCCAGTTTTCGCCTGGGCGAGATCGGCTTCGGCTTGGCGGCGCGTCGATTCGGCTTGGGTAATGTCAGCGACGGCGCGATCGACTCCAGATGTGGCTGAATCGACTTGAGAGAGCGCCCCAGTTAACTGGGCTTGCAACACGGAATCGTCGAGGAGGGCGAGGACTTCTCCGGCTGCGACGCGATCGCCTTCGTCCACCCGCACGTCTACGATTTGCAATCCGGTAATTTGGGGCAAAATCGGCAGCAAATCGTAAGCTTGGACGGTTCCCGTGGCAGGGCGGGTTCGGGCGACGGATTCTGCGGCAACGGGGGCGATGGTGACGGTTTGGGTGGGGGCGGCTTCCGTTTCCTGGGCTTCGGCGGGGGCGTCGGAGGATTTCCCCGAGAGAAGCTGGCCGCCCACTGTGGCGAGGACGATTCCCACGCCGACACCGATGAGGATCGATCGCCAACCGCCCAATCGCGGCGGTTGCGGTTCGGGATCGATGGGTTGAAAGTTGTTTTCGGGGGGAATGTCGGTTTTGGGAGGGTTGCGATCGGGTTTGGAGGATACGTCGTAACTCACGGCCTGACTCTGGTTAAGGGTTGGGATTCTCGAACGGTTCGTGTTAAACGATTATTTTATTAAGAATTATTGCTTTCATTATAGAGGAGTCGATCGATCTCAAAGCGCACAGGGGCGCGATCTTGGGAGGGGGCGATCGAAAATCTGCTTTATATCATAAAATTTTAAATAAGTCAACAAAAAAACGAGTAATTTCACGAAAATTAAATAATAGATGATACGGAATCCGAATTACAACGCTTCGACTTCGCTACGTTGTAATACCAAGTGTTCTGGCTGCCCGACGCGCCCGCGCATCGTCTACCACCGCCCAATAGTCCCGATTCGCCAAGGCAAAGCTTAGCACTGACGTTTCGCCCTTGCCCAAATCCAACGATGCGATCGCCTCTGGAACCGCCACCGTTGCCTTTCGAGAAACCCAGTCTACCTGTGGTAACTCCACCGCCGCGCGATCGTCCTTCGTCTCCGTCACCTCCTCCCACACGGCATCTGACACCACAATTTCCGAAAAAAGTTGCGGTAAAATGTCCGCCTGCTGACTTTTAAACAGCGAAATCAGCGGCGAGGCGTCGATCGCAACTTTGTCGATCGACATTACTCGCTCAAATCTTGAAACTCTTCCCGCAGCGTCTCGAGATCGGTTTGAAACGGACTGACACGATAGCGACTGAGTGTCTCGATAAACTTTGCACGAGTCAACCCTGCCACCTCCGCAGCTTTCTCCTGCGAAAGTAATTCCAACTCGGGTAGTAATGAGGAGTAATGCTACTTTGGCTTTTAAATTCTTGCCACAGCAAGGATTGTACCCGACCAGCATCATTAGAGTGCAGCACTACCTCCAACTCGTACCCTTTCACGGCTGCTGCAATTCGCATTTCAATGGCAAACTCGCTCGGGCTAGTTTGTAGTGCAGAGAAGACGGAATCTGGTAAGTCAAGAGCGATTCGAGTCATGAGATTCAGGAAAATGGGGTTAATACCTAGGGCTTGCTGAAAAGAAGTGAAAAGCTTACGACGTAAGGCTTAGAGGAGTCTTGACATGGCTTCGAGAACCCGAAAAAGAGGTAAAATTGGAAATTCCTGTGCATCCGGCAAGAAAAAATGTATCAAAAATCACAAAA
>NZ_JAQNCQ010000272.1:0-14970 GCF_028368005.1 Geitlerinema sp. CS-897
GCGATCGCGCGATCGCTGGACTTGTACGTCGCTGCTGCTTTGGTCGCCAGTATTCTTGACGTTAATCACTTTCTTGAGCAAGTCGTACCAGAAGGCCGATCCCATCGAAATCGCGACGCCACTGATGAACCATCCAAAAGCCCGACGCAGATAGGGCATCGGGTTGGGGATGCTGCGGTTAGTCCGGGGAATTGCTACCATCGTCGCTTTTTCGGGGGGAATTTGTTGTTGTTGGATATTTTCAGACCATCCGAGGGGGAGCGAGAGATCGTTGAGGGCGTCGCGGACGTTATTTTTCAGAGCATCTGGACTGGGTTGTCGTTCGGCTTGCGTTTTGGCGTATTCGTTGATGGTTTCTCGCAACGTGGAATTTTTTGAGAGATGGTCGACCATAAACAGCGTATCGGCGTTGGTGGCGATGGCCACCAGAAAACCGATGGCGATCGCGATTCCTCTGGCGTTACGACGATAGACCCCTTTAGCCCGAGCCATCGAATTATCGAACCAGCGTTCGATTTCTGCCTGTAAGTCTTGAACTTCCTCTTCGACGTTGTTTTTAGTCGTCTTAATGCGGGAAGTGAGGGCGTTAAGGCTGCGTTGGACGGGTTCGGGCAGATCGGGTAAACTCTCGATAATTTGTGCGAACTTCTGATAGGCGGGGCTGTCTTTGTCGCGAACGGCGTTTTCGAGTTCTTGATAGAGTCTAGGTTTTTCGCGAACCAGTTCCACGAGTTCGTTTAAACTGGGTTTTAAGGCCGCGAGAACCGCAGGTTTTTCAGTGGTACTGTAATATTTGTCTTTAATAAATTTCAGTTCGTGAACGAAAAAGTTTTTAACGTTCTCGGGTTCTTGAATGAATTCGCTACAATACGCAACATACGCACCGAACGTATTTTCCATGCGATCGATCGTAGCTGAAAGCGGAGTGATACCGTTAGAAAAATCCTCTCGCGCTCGATTCCATTCTCGCGTAGATTGGCGCAAACGCTCGGTTGCCAACCGTCGAGATTCGGGATCGCTGAGATAGCGAATTTGTTTGAGAACTTCGGCAGTTTGCCGTTGTTGAAACTTTTCTAACCGCGACAAACTGACCAGTTTACCGACTTCTGACATTTGAAACGTTTCAACAATCGTCGATGCAAACGCTTCGGCGGGAATGTACGACGGGGCGCTCGGTTGTTTGGAAAAGGGATTCGTCAGAGGTGTCGCTTTACGTCCGAACAAGCGATTGAGTCCTTGATAAATCCACGATGCCACTCGATAAATGAAATTAATAACTTTATTAAAAATATCTCGATTGAACGTCGCAAGTTTCCCCTTTGCCTCTTGGTTGAGCGTATTAATTAAAGGATGGGAGTACAATCGTTCTGTCAGTTGTCCGACTTCTTCAGAAAGGCGATCGGTTTCTCTATAGCGATTGGTTTTTCCGCCGCCTTCTAATAAAATTTGAATCGACTGACGCAAATGTTCGGCACGCCATTGAAAAACTGTGGTCAGCAGTTCTTGTATCTCTGATGCTAATAAGCTTAAAATGAGATAGATAAAAATAATACCAATAGCAATATCGACAACAAGTGGTAAATTCATCAGTTATGCCTCGATCGAACGGAACCTCGGGAGAACGCGAACAAACTGAACATAGTGTAAAGCCTAATTTCCCGATCGCTTCGCTTTGTTAACAAATTTGTCTCGATTTCTCTGGCTATGATGCGTCCGCAATTTCAAAAAAGGGCGTGGGGCTTCACCCCTCGTTCGATCGATCGCGCGACCGATCGCGCTTGGGCATTGGCGTTACTCCTAGCCGCCTCGATCCTGTTTGGTCTTCACCTCGGCGACGTACCGTTACGGGATTGGGACGAAGGCATCGTCGCTCAAGTCGCTCGCGAAATTTGGCGATATCCTCAATCCTGGCTGTATCCCACGCTGCACGGAGCGCCCTACACCAACAAACCCCCGTTAATGCACGGTTTTATCGCCCTGGCGTATCACTTCGGCGGCGTCAACGAAGCGATGGCGAGACTTCCGGGTGCCGTGCTGAGTGCGGTGTCGGTTCCGTTGGTATATGGCATCGGACGGGAACTGTGGCCTCGGCGATCGATGGCAGTGTTTTCAGCGTTCGTGTATCTCACCTGGCTTCCGGTGGTGCGTCACGGACGTTTAGCGATGTTGGACGGGGCGATTTTGTGTTTTTGGACGTTGCTGGTGTGGTGGGTGTTGCGATCGCGCCGGGATTTGCGTTACACCCTGGGCGTCGGCTTTGCTTTCGGTGCCATTTGTCTGACGAAAGGGGTCATGTTGGGGCTACTACTCGGGGCGATCGTGGTGGCGTTTCTGCGATGGGACACGCCCCGCTTGCTTCAGAGTCCCTGGCTGTGGGGTGGGGTCGTGTTGGGAACCGTTCCCGCCGCCGCCTGGTACGTCGCTCAGATCCATTTGTACGGCACCTCGTTTGTCGAAGGCAATTTGCTGTTTCAGTCCGCCGAACGGGTGTGGACTTCCGTAGAAAATAACGGCGGTCCTCCTTGGTATTACCTCGGCGAACTGCTGAAATACGGGTTTCCCTGGTTGGCGATCGTTCCCTACGGCCTCAAACTGGCGTGGGGCGATCGCGTCCTGAGTTGGTCGAAATTGCTGCTAGTCTGGGGCAGCGTTTACTTCGTCGCCGTGTCCCTTATGGGAACGAAGCTCCCTTGGTATCTGTTGCCGCTGTATCCGGCATTGGCTCTGCTTTGTGGGGTGGCTATCGATCGATTTTGGCGCGAGTCGGCGGTGACGGGGATGTTAGACGAAGTACCGAAACCCTATCCCAAACTGTGGTTGGGAACCTTCACACTGTTAGCCGTGGGGGGATGGGGGGGCAGTGCCGTTTTCGCGCAGCAGTATTTCGCTGAAGCCACCACCGTAGACGCGAACTTAGTCGTGGCGGCGATCGCTGTCGCGACGACCATGACATTGGCGGCGGTGTTGACTTGGCGGCGAGACGCCCAGGTGATGCTGGTTTTAGTGTGGGGATTGTATTTGTCCCTGCTGCTGTTCGTCACCTCCTCACAGTGGGTGTGGGAGTTGAACGAAGATTATCCCGTCAAGCCGGTGGCGGCGATGGTGCGTCAGGGAACCGATGCCCGTTCGATTTATACCTCCCATCCCTACAGTCGTCCCTCGTTAGATTTTTACACCGATCGCCCCATCGTCCGTGCTGACCTCGAGGAATTACAGCAACGGTGGAATCAAAGCGAGGAAACTTGTCTGTTGCTGGATATCGAGGCGTTAAAGGCGCTTTCGCTCCCGAACGCGGACTATCGCGGTTGGGCAGAAGGATGGCATTTACTCTGTCACCCGGAAATTATCGAGTCCGATCGCGTTGTCGATCGGGGAAAGACGAGGGAGTCGGCAAGTTAGATGAGTCCTTTATTCCAGAAAAATTCCAATTTTTCTAACGTTTTCGGGTTTATTCCAGCGATTCGATGGAGTTGGGGAAGGGCAGCACTTCAGGAATTGCAGAATTAGAAGACTCCCCCACGTGCAGGGACAACAGCGTGACGCCGAGGGCAACGGCACCGAGAGCGGCGAACCACTTGAGCGCTCCCACATCTCGCAAGATTCGGGAAAACGGACGACTCTGGCGGCGTAGAATCTGTCCGAAGTCGAGACGACTGAGAGAAAACGGATCGCGGACGAAATGACCGCTCCAGCAAATTACGAGGCGTGTTTGGCAGGACGGACAAGTATATAAGCCATTAAACAGTTGCCCTGCGTGAATTTTATCGGTATGGTGACAAATCGGACAGGTAATTGAGTGAGTGTTAGAAGTGGGAGCGCTCATAGCCGATGCCGCGATAGACTGTACGACCAAACTATCGATCGAGACGAGGTTAAATGCTTCGATGTGCCAAAGTGGCTGCGGTCTCGATCGGCATTTTTGGGAAATCCTATTTTCACTGTAATACGAATTTTCGTGTTGGTGCGATTGCCGACTCCGATTGTAAAAATTGCAGTAGACGGGCTGTAGGGTCGCTAACATCGCGATCTGAGGATTTTTTCTCAAAAACTCCTTTATAAAATTTAAAGTTTCGATCGGGGGGATCGGCATTTATACTCGAACAAATCGAGAAAGTACGATCGATAGGTTTTCAATGTCATCGGGTTGGACGATCGAGCGGGTTGCCAGCTTTGCTACCGACGAAAAATCTCAGAAAGCGGCGCAATCCCTTGCCAAACCGCGTCAGTGGAAGATGTGTGGGCGGAGCGATCGCGCGGTGTGGGGAGAATGTCTCGGACGCGGCAAAACCCCCTAACGCACCCAAATCGATTTGAACGAACCGGCGTTTCGGTGCAGTTGCCCCAGTCGCAAGGTTCCCTGCAAACACGCTTTGGGATTGTTGTTCCTCTTTGCCGAACATCCTAGAGACATTCCGGAACGGACGCCGCCAGAGTGGGTGAAAGAGGGGGTGGAACGTCGAGATCGAGGCACGGCCACGGGGGCGAAATCGGTGAAATCGGGGAAAACTCAGACGAAGTCGAGTCAGCGGAGCGATCGCCGTGCGGCGAACGTCAAAGGAGGGATGGAGGAGTTGTCCCTGTGGCTGCGAGACGTAATGCGGGAAGGGTTGGCGTCGGTGCAGGGAAAGAGCAATGTGGATTGGGACGCGATCGCTGCCCGAGCGATCGACGCTCAAGCCCCCGGAATCGCCAAACAGCTTCGGGAGATGGCGCGAATTCCCTACACGGGTACTCAATGGCACGAGCGACTGTTGGAACGACTGGGGTTGTTGTGGCTGTTGGTGGAAGGCTACCAGCGCATCGAGCGTTTACCGCCGGGGATGCAAGCGGAAATTCGCACTCAAATTGGTTGGACGCAGCGTCAAAGCGAGGTGGTGCGGGGTTCCGGGGAGTGCGATCGCTGGTTGGTGGCGGGGCAATCCGTGGAGAACGAACATACTGGGGCAACGACGTTAAAAGCTCAGCGAACCTGGCTCGTGGGGGAACGAAGCCATCGCTGGGCCGTCGTTGTCAATTACGTTCACCACCGCCAACCGTTAGATGACTGTTTCGTTCCCGGTACGGCATGGAAGGGGGAAGTGGTATTTTACGAGGGGGCGTATCCGTTGCGGGGGGTGGTGAAGTCTCGGGATGAGGGGGTCGAACTCGTCGCGCAGTTACCGGGGTTTTCGGATATCGACGCGGGATTGAGGGCATATGCGGAGGCGTTGGGGAAGAATCCCTGGTGCGATCGCTTTCCCTTGTCGCTGTCTGCGGTAATTCCCATCGACGGCGGAACCCGAGTGACCGACGAACTGGGGAATACGTTACCGATTTCGCCCAAGTTTCAGCACAATTGGCAGTTAATGGCGGTGAGTGGGGGAAGGGCGATCGCTCTGTTTGGCGAGTGGGATGGTTTGGCGTGGTTGCCCTTAGGGGTCGTCGCCGACCGGCGATTTGTGAGTTTTTGAAGAGGTCTTCACCACAGAGGCACAGAGGACACAGAGAGGGGCTTGTCTGACTAGGGCAAACCAGTGTTTGAAATTCGGATTTCGTATGATTCCCCGTTCCCCGTTCCCCGTTCACTGATTTAGGGTTGCTATAGCGCGATTTAACGCCACTGTAAAATGTACTGCAAGTTGACAGACGAAAAACGGGACGAAACGATCGCCCCGCTTTTTGAGTGTTTTAAACGAGCA
Organism: Geitlerinema sp. CS-897; assembly: GCF_028368005.1. Classification (NCBI taxonomy): domain Bacteria; kingdom Bacillati; phylum Cyanobacteriota; class Cyanophyceae; order Geitlerinematales; family Geitlerinemataceae; genus Geitlerinema; species Geitlerinema sp. CS-897. The sequence goes on from NZ_JAQNCQ010000272.1 coordinate 5,679, forward strand.
TGGAGGGATTCGAACCCCCGACCCTCAGAACCGGAATCTGATGCTCTATCCGACTGAGCTACATGCCCACGCCGACCTAGTATAGCTCGAGCGAGCTGGAAATAGCAAGCTGCCGATCGCCAGTTTCGGACGGTTGCAGTCGGAGACCGGGAAACCCCCTCAAGTCTTTGACCAAACAATAGTATCCTCTCGCGATTTATTCCGAATTTTGCGATCGCGATCGCCGTTAAAATAGACCTAGGCGATCGTGAATTTGGAGAACCCAATATGCAGTCTCGGACGACCCTAGCACTGGCGATCGGCTTCGTCTCTATTCTCTTCGGGTTTGGAGAATTCCCTGCGTTCTCTCAAGGCATATGTAACCCGAACCCCACTCCCGCAGACGGATGTGCTGAAACACCGCTTCAAACCTATATCGGAACGGTTCGCGATACCCCAACTCAAGTAACGACTTACGCCTCGGGATGGGTCGAAATTCACCTCGGAGAAACCGTTTGGGGGGGCTATCGAGACGAGACCGGACGGGTGGCTGTCTCGGACAACCTATCGTATCGGTTGACCGAAAACGCGGACGGATTGCAACTCCAGCAGTGGCGCGACGGCGTTCCGACTTCCTTTACCGGACAACTCGTCACGCGCTAACCTTGACTCGAACGTCAGCCAAACTCCACTGAAAAGGGGCGATCGAACTTTAACACCGACGCGATCGCCTAAAATCCCAAAGAAAAACCCGGTCTCTCAATCGAACCGGGTTCTTTACATTAAGGTTTTGACGTGAATCTTAACTAGCAGAAACAGGCTTGGCATCTTCAGGCGGTAACTTGACCTTAGTGGCTAAGCCCAAAGCTTTCAACAAGCTAATCGTCATCCAGGTTAAATCGACTTCCCACCACCTCAAGCCGTGGCGTGCCGAATACTGGAAGGCGTGGTGGTTGTTGTGCCAGCCTTCACCGTAAGTCACTAACGCCACCCACCAGCAGTTGAGAGAATCGTCTCCAGACTCGTAAGCACGATAGCCGAATTGGTGCGTGGCGCTGTTGACGAACCAAGTGCAGTGGTAGACGGCGACAACCCGCACGAAAATTCCCCAGACCACAAAAGACAATCCATTACCTACTAGGTAATCACCTAGGAAATACAGGAATATACCTAAAACGACCTGAATGGGAATAAAATATTTATTGCAAAATTGATAAACTGGGTCGTCCGCGATATCTTTCGTGACCTTGTCAACTTCCCTTTTCATGGGAATCTCGTGCAACATCCAGCCTACGTGACTCCACCAAAATCCTTTGTTGGAATCGTGGGGATCTAGGGGCGTGTCGGAGTACTTGTGGTGAAGGCGGTGCATCCCGATCCAATCGACCGGCCCCGACTGACAGGAGAGCGTGCCGCAAAACAGGAAAAAGTACTCAAGCCATTTGGGAACTTGAAAGCTACGATGACTAATGAGACGATGCCATCCCAGCGTGATGCCCAAGCCTCCTGTCACCCAGTGAAGTACCAAGGCGACGCCAATTGCCGCCCAGGAAAAGTTACTTGGAAAAAAAGCCAAAGCTGCCGCTAAATGGAGTCCTACAAGCCACAGAGTTGTGGTCCAATCTAGGGCTAGTTTTTGGGGTTTTGCAACTGTCATGCAGTGACCTCGAACAATTCTAAGTTTTGGAATCGACCTGTTGGATTTTATCAAAATATGGGGAAAAAGAGGTAAAGTGGATTTTTTAGTTTGTCCTCTTACCTTAGACTCGACCGTATTCCATGAATCTTCAGATTGATTTAACAAATGCAATTCGATCGACTGCGACGGTATTTTCAGAGATCGACGCAAAAGTCAAGGACAACCTGAAACGGGTGTTGGACGCTTACCACGAACATCGCGTTGGCGTGCGCCACTTCGCCAGTGTCTCGGGATACGGACACGACGATTTAGGCCGCGATACGTTCGATCGCGTCTTTGCCCAGGTCGTTGGCGCAGACGCGGCGATCGTGCGCGTGCAGATGGTCTCAGGAACCCATGCTATCGCTTGTGCGCTTTTTGGGGTCTTGCGACCGGGAGACGAAATGCTCTCGGTGGTGGGTTCGCCCTACGACACCCTCGAAGAAGCGATTGGTGTGCGCGGACGCGGCCGGGGGGCGCTGATGGAATACGGTGTGAAATATCGAGTTTTGCCCCTTACGGATGCGGGAACGGTGGACTGGGACGCGCTGGCAACTGCGGTCGAGCCAAAAACTCGCCTCGTCCTCATTCAACGGTCGTGCGGCTATTCGTGGCGCACGAGCCTCTCGATCGATGATATCGCAAAAATCGTTCGCCTGGTCAAACAACAAAATCCCAATACGGTCTGTTTTGTGGATAACTGTTATGGGGAATTCGTCGAAGACCGGGAACCAACAGCGGTTGGTGCGGATTTGATGGCGGGGTCGCTGATTAAAAATCCGGGGGGAACCATCGTCACGGCTGGGGGATACGTGGCCGGACGGGCGGATTTAGTCGAAGCGGCCGCCTGTCGCCTCACGGCACCGGGAATCGGCAGTTCTGGCGGTGCGACGTTCGACCAAAATCGGTTGTTGTTTCAGGGCTTGTTCCTGGCGCCGCAGATGGTGGGAGAAGCTATTAAAGGTACGCATTTGGTGGCGAAGGTGTTTCAGGATTTGGGGTATCGCGTCAAACCGCTTCCCGAAGAACCTCGCTGTGACGTGGTTCAGGCGATCGAATTGGGGACGCCGGACAAGTTGGTAGCGTTCTGTCGCGCCATTCAGCGCAATTCTCCGGTGGATTCGTACCTCGACCCGGTTCCGGCGGAAATGCCGGGATACGACAGCAAACTGGTGATGGCGGGGGGGACGTTTATCGACGGGAGTACGTCGGAGTTTTCCGCAGACGGCCCGATGCGAGAGCCTTATATCGCGTTCTGTCAGGGGGGAACCCATTGGACACAGGTGGCGCTGGCGTTGGAAGATGCTGTGGCTGCGGTGGGGAAGGCTTAGGTCGAGTTGAAAAGGGCGATCGCCAGATCGGGAGGATCGCTTGGCATTAAAAATTTGGGTGCGTTAGAGTCATCTGTAACACAACCACAGATGACTTTTGGCGGTGAATATCTCTATTCAAGTCTAATCGATCGAGATGCCGCTTTAGCATTTTGATTGACTATGAACCATCCATTTGTCGATGAAAACAAGCGGGTTGCATATTTGGCGATGGAAGCATTTTCGATCCTCAATGGCTTAGAAGTTTCCGCTTCAGTTGACGATGCCGAACAAATGTTCTTGAATTTAGCAATAGGTCAAATCGAACGAGAAACCTTAGCGAACTGGCTGCGGGAACGGGTTGTGAAGTTTCAAGGTTTGTGAAAAAGGGTAGTACAAAGTCTTCAATTCTTCACCCACTCGTACATCTCAAGTAAGGCGGGATCGCATTTACAACACTCGCCACAGGTACTCGCTTCCTGAATTTGACGGATGCGTCCCTTACGAACCAGTTTTTTTAACATCGGTCGTAGGGCATCCGAATCAATTTTAAAACGAGTCGAAATTTCAGACAGAGGGACTTTATCTCGTTCTTTTAAATAGGTTTGTAATTCTTGTAAAATCATGGTGCGCGAACCTCCATGCGAGACGTTCTTATTATTATTTTAACGCTCTATCGAAATTTAGTTATTAATAATCGATTAAATTTGAAGTAGGGGCAAGGTACGCGACGCCGGGCGTTTGAGTGTTCCGATCTGGGCATTTTTCCCCGACGTCACGCACCGATTACCACGGACTGCGAACAGTGGCGATCGCCAACCGATCGCATATTCACCAAGTTCGACCTCCCAATTCCCTCAAATCTCCGAAAAACGCTGTCGGTTGCGTCGGGCGGGGCGCAAATTCCACAAGATCCCTAACGTGACGCCCATCAACACCAACATCGCCACGATCCACGTCGTGGAAAAGCCGGGATGTTTGGAAAACGTCGCCACTTGATAGAACATCGTGGCTACCCAGTAAGCTAACCCCGTCGTCCACAATCCCGCAAACAGCGTCCAACGCCAGTTAGTTTCTCGGTAAATGGCGGCCGTCGCCGACACGCAGGGAAAATACATCAACACGAACAGTAAATAGGCAAACGCCCCCGCTTGACCGGTGAAACGCTGTACGATCTGCCCGAAGGTGCCGGTAGCGACGCCCTGGGCTTCGGCTGCGGTTTCCGTATTTTCGACATCTTCGACTCTCAAACCGAGGGGATCGCTTAAAGCGGCGGGAATCTCAGACAAGTTTGCGGGGATGCTGGCAAAGGCGGCACCGATATTTCCCCAAAAGTCAAAGGCTTCTTCCTCGACGTTATTGGCCGCCGCTTCTTCTAAGGCAATTTGACCGTAAATGGCGTCGAGAGACCCCACCATCGCTTCTTTCGCAAACACCCCGGTAAAAATGCCCACTGTTGCCGGCCAGTTTTCTTGACGAAGGCCCATCGGTGCAAAGACGGGGGTAATGGCTCGACTGGTGGCACTGAGTACGGAATTTTGGCTGTCTTGGTTGCCGATCGACCCGTCGGTTCCGATGGAGTTCAACAACCCTAGTATCATCACCATTAACACGATGACTTTTCCGGCTTTCAGGATAAATGCTTTCAGCCGATCCCAGGTTCTTAGTAAAATTCCCTTCACCGTGGGCAGGTGGTAAGGGGGTAATTCCATGACGAAGGGGGAAGATTCGCCTTTGAGGAGGGTATTTTTCAGCACTAAGCCGGTGAAGATCGCGGCGGCAATTCCCAACAGGTACAGGGCAAAGACGACGTTTTGACCGCCGACGGGGAAAAACGCAGCGGCAAAGAGGGCGTAGACGGGAAGCCGCGCCCCGCAAGACATGAAGGGATTCATCATGATGGTCATGATGCGATCGCGCTTGTTTTCGAGGGTGCGTGCGGCCATGATTGCCGGGACGTTACAGCCGAATCCCACTAACATCGGGACGAAGGATTTACCGGGCAGTCCGATAAAGCGCATGAACCGATCCATGACGAAGGCAGCCCGCGCCATGTAGCCGGAGTCTTCGAGAAATGCGAGAAAGAGGAACATCAAGCCGATGACGGGAATAAACGTCGAAACGGTTTGAATCCCACCGCCGACGCCGTCAGATAACAGGGCGATCGACCAACCGGGGGCGTTGAGATTCCCCATCAGGTTCGCCACACCTTCGACGAAAATGGTTCCGGTGATGATGTCGAAAAAGTCGATGAAGGCACTGCTGATGTTAATGGAGAACAAGAACATCAGATACATCACCAGCAGGAAAATGGGAATGCCCAACCAACGGTTGAGGACGACGCGATCGATGCGATCGGATAGGGTTCGATCGACTTCTCGACTGCGTTCGATCGTGCCTTCGGTAACTTGATGGATAAATTCGTAGCGGCTGTCAGCTACGATTAAATCGAGGTCTTCTCCGAGAACTTGTCGGATTTGGCGGCGGTGGGGAACGACGAGGCGATCGAGTTCTCGGCTTTGTAAGTCGGGGGCGACGGAATCTTCGTATTCTAGGAGCTTCAATGCCGTCCAGCGAGGATCGACGCAACGGTTCGATCGCCGTTCTTCGATGTAGGGAATCAGTTCGGCGATCGCATCTTCGACGACAGCGGGATAGGCGACGTAAGTGTGGGGAACGGACAAGTTTTGTAATTCCCGTTCGATGGCATCGCACAGGAGCGTTACGCCGTCGCTTTTCGAGGCGACAATGGGAATCACCGGACAGCCGAGCCGTTGGGATAGTTTGACGGGATCGATCGACATTCCCCGCTCTTCGGCGAGATCGACCATGTTTAACGCCACCAACATCGGCCGGCGCATTTCTAACATCTGGGTGGTCAAATATAAATTTCGCTCTAAGTTCGAGGCATCGACGATATTGACCGCGAGGTCGGCTTTTTCCGACATGAGATAATCTCGGGCAATTTTTTCGTCGAGTCCGGCGTCGTCGTCTTCGGCGTCGAGGGCGTAAACGCCAGGTAAATCGACGACGGTTACTTTGAGTCCGTTGTGTTGGTATTCGCCCTCTTTACGATCGACGGTGACGCCGGGCCAGTTCCCCGTGCGTTGGTTCGTCCCCGTAAATGCGTTAAACAAGGTGGTTTTTCCGCAGTTGGGATTTCCCACCAACGCGATCGTTTTCTGAGTCATGGTGTCGTTACTTTATCCGTGTCACTCGTCAACTTGAAGGTAGAACGCGTCAAACTGGCACTAGCGCACCTGTTCGACAACTAAGGCATCGGCGTCGTCTTTTCGCAAACTCAAACTGAAGCCGCGCACTTTGATTTCGATGGGATCGCCAAGGGGAGCGTAGCGCGTCACCGTAAATTCGGTTCCCGGCGTCAGTCCCATGGCCAGCAAGCGTTTGCGGTAGCCCCGTTGGGGACAGTCGTAGCTGAGAACGCGGCCGGTCGATCCGACTTTTAAGTCCCGCAGGTGTTTTAAGTCGGCGACGGCGTTGGCATCGCGAGACACGAGGGTCGATTGAGTGCGACGGGCGCACAACCCCACGCGATCGCCGTTGACTTCGACGATGGCCGAGCCGCTTTTGGTCAAATTGATGACTGTGAGTTCGTCTCCCACGTGCAGTTCGTGCGATTGCTGGCCGCCGATGGATTCGACCACCCACAGGCGATCGCCGACTTGGGCTTCCGATAGGGGAAACGACGAGACTGCGATCGCCGGTTGGGTTCGGTTGGAACTGCCCGTTTCGAGGTCTCCTCCTAAAAACGTAAAGCCCCATCCGTTTCGGGAGCGTTGGCGACGGCCGCGGGTTTGGTTTCGTTCGAGCATGAACTTTATCTCCCAGTACAGTAGTTTGTAGAAATTCTCATTTAATCTTAACTGAAGAGATAATTTATCACAATATAGTTGACAGGTTATAATATTTAAAGATTCTTTAATTTAAAACGCTCTATCTGGGGGCATTTCCGCATTAACCGCGCCATGTAAACGTTTTTTAACTCAGGCAAGTTCGATTTCGCTCGCCTGTAGTTGAAAGTTATTTTCATTAATAGCGCAATTTTTTCCCAAAAACAAGAGCTGCCTGTTAAGATTATTGACCAAGATATTGAGAAAAGGCGATCGAAACTGTTCGTCGCTGACGGTTTCTCTCTTTCACTGAAGAGTCAAGTGTCAAGAGTGAAGACGGGGAAGCGTTTTTCCCCATCACCTCACGACCTGAAAAAAACAGTAGAGGCTGGCGAACCAACCTCTACTGAAGAAATAGGGGGAAGTCTTGAAGCAGAACAGCGGCGACTACCCTGCAATCCGTTGTCGTTCCGCATCTTTCACGCCGAACCCTTCACACTTCCCGCTTTACCGTACACCTATCCTGCGATGCGTAGGAGTTCTACATCGAAAATTAACGTCGCGTTCGGGGGAATCACGCCGCCAGCACCTCGTTCGCCGTAAGCGAGTTCCGGGGGAATAATGAGTTTCCAGCGATCGCCGACTTGCATCATACCGACGCCTTCATCCCAACCGCGAATGACTTGGCCGACGCCGATGCGAAACGAAAACGGCCGTCCCCGTTCGCGAGAGCTGTCGAAGACGGTACCGTCTTCGAGCATTCCGGTGTAGTGAACCACCACTGTTTGACCCCGTTGAGGGCTGGCACCGTCGCCTTCTTCGAGTTTGACGTACTGTAACCCGGATTCCGTGGCTTCGACGTTCTCGTCGTCAGCAATTTCGGCGTCGCTGTCGAGTGCTTGAGCGACGAGAGTGGGTTCGTCTCGCTCGGGACTAGCCGTTTGTACGGCTTGCGGTTGTTGCGTTTCGTTGGCGAGGGCAGTTTGACGCTGCGTTCCGATGAGTGCGAAGACCAAGACAAGCGCACAAACCACCATCACGCTCAAGCTAATCAAAATCGGTCGCAAAATCAGTCCTCCTGTATCGATTCGATTGGCAGAGCTTATCTCAAAGCCTAGACTAGCTTATCGCCAAAGCTTGTTTTCGAGATCGCGAACTTGTCGTTCGAGGCGATCGAGCCGTCCGCGCAACTCGTCCATTTCCGCTTGACGGGGAACGCCCAAGTCTTGCATGGCGTTGCGAAGCTGACGTTCGAGCTGTTTTTCCAAGTTTCCCTGTTCCGACTTTAGATTTCCCATGAAATCGTCGATGAGGGACTTGGCGTCGTCCGAGTCGATTTTGCCTTCTTTCACCCAGCGATCGCTGACTTCTTTAATTTTCTCCGCTACGAGGGAAGTCGTTCCCACGCCGATCATCAACAGTTGCGTTAGTAAATTGTTGTTATCCATCGGATTTTCTCTTAACTGGCGACGTTCTCAGCTCGAACCTATGCCGATCCTAGCGCGTCTAGGGTTCCTGACGAATCGATTCGGGAACGCCGACGGGGGACGCACCGGCGATCGCTCGTAGGTTTTGGGCGCGAATCAACTCGGTAAATGACAGCCCCGGACGACCTTCGATATCCGCCGCTGCTTTAATGGCCGAGAGCAGATGTTTGGCAGCTTCGGCTTGGGAATAACCGCGACGTTGGGCGATGGCGATCGCGGCTTCGTCGGCGGCCAGTTCCGATTCAGAGGATTTGGTTTTGCGCCAGACTTGGTTTAAGGCAATAGCGGTAAATCCCCCCGCTGCGACGATACCGACGGGGTCTCCTTGCATGACTTCAACAGAGGTGGCGAGGATTCCCGCCAATCCCAAACCGCGATATACGTCGAATTTAAACCAGCGAATTTCGATCTGCCAACAGACGGTTCGTAACAGCAGTAAATCCCGTTGGGGTTGAGAGAGATCGCGCCAGTAGTCAAAGTTGATAAAGATGGGGCGATCGCGCTTCCAGGGCAGCGGAAACGGCGTCTCGATGACTTTAGGGAGCGTCGGTTGGCTGACGATTTTCGTCATCATGCGCCCGGAGGCGGGCATTAAATCGAGCAAGCGGCGAATCTCGGGGGCTGGATTCATGGGTAGAGTGGAGAACGACGGGAACTCAGCGGCGTTTGCAGATCGCACGACAGCAGCCACAATAAATAAAAGGGATTTTTACGGTTTTATTATTTTCCCCTATGGATGCTTTTGCGCCAATTCCCCCAGCTTGGACGAAATCCGCCGTTCATGCGTTCGAGTTTTGTTGTCCGTCTTGTGGTGCCAGCAGTCGCGACGCGACAGAAGTTTGGCTCAACCGACGAGCGCCCGTTTATACGGAAGACCACCACCGCAAATGGCAGGAGTTCTATCACTGCGAATGCGGCTGTGTCTGGTGGGGGTGGAGTAGCGATAGGGAGGGAAGAGGGAAGAAGGAAGAGTGAAGAGGGGGAAGA
>NZ_JAQNCQ010000015.1:0-18085 GCF_028368005.1 Geitlerinema sp. CS-897
CCGTAACGCACCGATTTTCGGAAAGTCTAGCTTGGGGAAAGTTAGCGGTAGGGTGCGTTAGGCGGCTTGGGAATTGCGGGAAAACCAGACAATTTAATTTCCGCCGTAACGCACCGATTTTCGGAAAGTCTAGCTTGGGGAAAGTTAGCGGTAGGGTGCGTTAGGCGGCTTGGAAATTGCGGGAAAACCAGACAATTTAATTTCCGCCGTAACGCACCGATTTTCTTGTATGTTGGCGGTGTACCTTGGTGGTGCGTGACGATTTATTGGTCTAAGGATTTACACTCGATTTTTCAAGTCACGCACCCTACCCTCTCTTGATAACAATTTATCGAGAAATCGATCGCTTTATTAATTCTCACACCTATTCCAACACCATTAGGGGGAATGTCTAGCACGAACACACGAACACCCCCTCCTACTATCTGTCAAGTCAGTCTAAATCTCACTATTATCAATACGCTGTCAGCACTTCCTCTAAACTACTGTTCAGCTTAGTAATTTGAGTAATACCATTTTCCTAAATACTCGATCTAGTGACAGGTGGGCAATGTCCACCTTGCCCCATCCCCGGACTTCCGTAAAACGCTGCGTGTGCGCGTTTGGCGATTTGGTCGAAGGCGATGTTGACTTCTAACTCCCGTCCGACAAAATACTCCGATCGAACCGGGCCGCCGACAAAAAACGGATTCGATGCCATTTCTGTCCCTAGTGAGTCGAGATTTACACCCGAGGCTTTCCAGAAATTTTAACACGGGTGTATTTTATCGATTTGGGATTAGCGCGATCGCCGACGGGTATCCGAAGGTTTTCAAAGTAGACGAACGAGACCTTCACTTACAGGACAATTTCAATAGAAGCATTGTGACTTCTACTTAATGCCAATCACAGTCATTCCACGAAATAGCAATGGTGTATTCGCGACTAGCTTTCTAAACGAATAGGGAGACACTTTAAGGATAGTCTCGACAGTCTTCAAAAGCATATTCATAGATTCATTGAGATGTAGTTTTAAAAACATTTTATTTTTGTTCTTTATCCAAAAAACATCCCGAAATCCGGCTTGCAAAAAGATACTGCGAAGTTCGGTTAAAGTATATTCCTTTAAATGGAAGCCCGTGGCAACTTTGTCAAAGTATTTAGAAATATCGTGAGGACCAGACAAACGATTGGGCGTGATGCAAATATAGATACCGTCAGGTGCTAAGGCACGATAAATATTTTTGAGCTGATCGAGTGCGTCCTCTGGGTGTAAATGTTCCATTAATTGATGGCTATAAGCAACATCAACGCTGTTTTCAGGCACTGGAACGCTACGACCGTCAGAAATAATGAATTCAAAGTTGTGGGGAAATTGTAAATCTTTGGTAATTTCTTTTGAAACATCGACAGCATAAACCTGAGTAGCTTGTTTGGCAACTTCAAGAGATAAGCTACAGTCTCCGGGACCGAGTTCTAAGTAGGTCGTTTCAGGCGTTAAAAACCGTTTCAATAACGACATTCTTCGATCGATAATCCATTTTTGGACATCTGGAGAGGTCGCCCGTGTAATTTGAGGGTGATCGGTAACTTGTTGGTAAAGTTCGTTGTAAAGTTGTGTGTATAGATATTGCCGTTCTTGAAAAGCGGAGTTTTTCAAGCGTTGAGCGAGTTCTTTTTCAATCTGATAGTGTCTCTCAATTTCGGAAATACTTCTGGATATATGTTTTGTTTTTTGCACGTTTTTATTCAGAATTCGAGTCATGTAATTTGCAGTTTGTTTGTATTCTGGATTCATTTTGTTTTGCATAAATTTTGAGTGATTTAGTAGAGTGCTTTGTTTTATAAAGTGCAAAACTGGAAATTCGTAGACTTACAGTTTCACGAAGTTTGGATCGAAAAACAATCATCGATTTTGCTTGTAAAACATGATTGTTATCTAAAGCTCAGAAGCAAGACCTTGGTTTTTGACTTCAAAGGGCGCTTTACAGTACTGACTTGCATACTGGTTACGAGTCGCCCATCGATTTTTTTTTTATTTTTTTTTTTTTTGATTTACTCGAGTTTGACTCTCAAAAAAAGCAAGCCAAAATCAAAAACTGAGATGCACCAACCCAAGAGTTTTTCTCTCTTCACAAACTATTACTGTTGTGAAAGAAAATCTCGAGTCTTAAAATCGACGTATCTAATTTGCGTCGAGATAATGAAAATTTGGAAGCTACAGCCTCCGTTGCGAAAGAAGAAAAATACTTTACTGGCATTGTTTGGAACGATTATAGCACCGAGAAGTTTATTCGTGTTTTCGATCGCATAAACTTTAAAAACCCCTGCCGTTGCGACAGGGGTTCATGGTTAAAGGCTCGGGTTTCTCAGACAGGGTCTACACCACACTGACGAAATCCGTGGCTTCAATGAGTGACGCATCGACGTTTTGCAGTAAGACCGAGGTGTTTTCGTTGAATTCGATGAGTGCACCACCCGCGACGTTCGTGGCGATCGCAGTCCGCGACTGAACCTCAGCCAACAACTCTTGCGGAAGAGCGATCGCATCGATACCATCTTTGAAATCCGCCACGATGTCGTTACCGCTATTTTTCCCGAAGCGGAAGCGGTTGACCCCTTCACCGCCAACGAGTAGGTCGTCACCCATATCGCCAGACAGGGTATCGTCTCCGGTTTGACCGTACAGTACATCGTTATCCTGTCCGCCGCCGAGGTAATCGTTGCCCTCGCCGCCTTCGACGATATCGTCCTGCTTGTTGCCGAAAACATAATCGTCGCCGAGTCCGCCAACAACCTTATCGTTCTGCATTCCCGCCGCTAAGGTGTCGTTCCCCTCACCCCCGACGAGAAGGTCTTCCTGTTTGTTACCGAAGAGGATATCGTGACCCGCATCTCCTTGCAGGTTGTCGATCCCTTCGCCGCCAACGAGAATGTCGTCGTCCTCGCCGCCAAAGATCAGGTCGTCGCCGTCGCTACCGTCGATGAGGTCGTCGCCGCCATCGCCGTAAACCTCATCGTTGTCTTGTCCGGCGTCGATGAAGTCGTCACCGTCGCCGCCGTAAAGCGTATCGACACCAGTGTCGCCTCGGAGTAAATCGTTACCCGCTTCACCGAGGATACTGTCGTTCCCTTCGCCGCCGGAGAAGTTGTCGTCTCCGTCGCCAGCTTCGATAACGTCGTTACCTTCGTTCCCAGACCCGAAGTCGTCGCCGTCACCGCCTTGCAGAATGTCTTCGTTTTCTCCTCCTTGCAGGAGGTCGTTACCTTCTCCCCCTTGCAGGATATCGTTACCTTCGCGTCCGTAAAGTTGGTCGTCGCCGCCGTTGCCTTGCAGGAGGTCGTTTCCAGCGAAGCCGTCAATCCAATCGTTGAGGTCGCCGCCAGTCAAGGTGTCGTCGCCGTCGGTACCTTCGAGGATGTTTTCGATGAGACTGGAGCTGTTGAGAGCGTCGAGGTTGAATTCCATCAGGCGATCGAATAAGCTAATATCGATTTCGCCAGAGGCGACGGACTGCAACAGTTGTGCTTGGATGCCTTGCAGAATCACTTGGCGATCGATAATGCCCAACCGAGACGCTTCTAAATCTCCCGATTCTGCCGATTCTGCCACCAAGTTGTCGATGTCGGTGTTGCCCTGTGCGATAATCTGCGCCATTGCACTGACTAAATTGCCCGATAAACTGGGAACGGTCGATCGCAACAGGGTTTCGATAATCTCGACGTTCCCCATATCTGCCAGAGATTGCCCGGAATAGAGAATGTCGAGGAATTTCGTCACCACCAAATCTTCGGCGTTTTCGACTCCCAAACCGATTGCAATGTCGGCCACTTGCGTCAGCGTGGCGTTGATCTGCACTTGTTTGGCGTAAACTTGCAAGCCGATCGCATTGCCGGATTCCATCGCTTCAAACGGATCGAAGCTGCCGAGATCGACGTTGGGTAAGTCGAAGGCATCGAGAACGCGATCGGCTGCTCCTTCAGAGTCGGGAATCGGCGTGGCGTTACCGAGGAGAACTGCCCAAGGATCGACGGCGATGTTGTAATAACTAGAGTCGATCGCATCGAGGGCAATATTGGACACAATGGCTTCTCGGACTTCCTCGATGGGGGTAGAGGAGGCTTCGACAATGGCCTGGTTGCGGGTTTGGATGTCCGTCACCACCTCGGTAATATCTGCACCGGAACCGATCGCACTGGCGGCGTTGGAAATTAACGCGGTAATCTGTGCGGTATCCGTGAGATTCAACGCACCGCCAGACTGGACGAGTTGACCGACTTGTGCTAACAACGCATTTGCTGCTGCGTTGCGATCGCCCTCTCCTTGCAGTGCGTTCGACCCCAAAATCAACAGGTTTTGCAGTTGACCCTGTGCCACCAAAACTGTAACGCCAGTGCGATCGCCCTCTTCAATCGCAACAAAGGGATTTCCTTCTTGCAAATCGAAGCCAGAGGGCAGACTGAGAGACTGTTTCAATTGCGCTTCGATGGCATCGAGATTCGGTTTTGCCATCCGCAACGCCAACATCGTCAGCGGCGAGGCCACCGTCCATTCCGGTGCTGTGAAGAACGGGAACCGTTGTTTATCGAAGGTGTCGGTATCCGTGCCGTTTTCCACGACGATTTGACCTTCCCGCAAATCGATTTCGCCATCGCCGTTAACATCGAACAAATCGAGGGGAATTTCGAGATCGTAGTCGCCTTCTCCGAAGGTAATCGTCGAGGGTTCGAGGTCGTCCTGTACGCCGTTGAAGTTAGCATCGAAGAAAACATCTGCCCCTTCGATAAGACCGTCGAATGCCGTCCCCACGCTGACCCCATCTTTCCCAACTGAGAATTTAAACAGATCGGTTCGGGGGAGTTTCAGTTTATAGAGATCCTTAGACCAAGTTTTGGTATTCCAAACATCAGGAAAACTCGGATAATCGATCGAAAATTTCAGGGTTGCCGATCCCGATGCAGAGACTTTACCACTGGCACTAATCAATCGATTGAGAGAATTAATTTGTGGCAAAACTTCGGAGTAGAACCGAACTTTTCCGTCACCGTTGGGATCGGCGAGATCGACTCTTAAATTTCCACCCAAACCGCCTTTACCAGAAACCGAAAGAAGCGAACCGGCTTCTAAGCCAATATCGAGGTCGAGATTCGTGTAGAGTTCGTTAACATCCTTTCCAGTTCCGTCTGGGTTAGCGCGATCGCTCACGAAAAATCCATCGAGAACCAAATCCGCTTGTTCGGGATCGAAATCGGTCGCAGCCCATTTAAACAAACCTAGAGTATCGAAGCCAAACCCCATCCCCGCCCGCAAGTCGAAATCTGCTTCGACGTTCGCTTCAAATTTTCCAATACTATCGAAGAGATCTTCCACCCAGTCAGGGATAAAATCTAAAAAGGAGGTAAAGATTGAGGTACTGGAATCGAGGGAACCGCTCGCTTCAATTTTGGGAGTTTCTAAAGTTGCCAGCGTGACATCTTCCTTGCCGAGAATTAGGTAAAGTCCCTGAATTGGATCGGTCAAAACCGGGAATTTAATCGATTTCTTACGACTAAATTGAGAGATGTCAAAGCTACCTGAAACCTCTGGTAAATTCACCGAACCCAAATTCAAATTCGGTGAGGGAATGCGCGGCAGATTCAGATCGGGCAAACTGAGATCGAGTGACGGAAACTCAGGGGATGAAATTTGGAACGAGCCGAAGTTAAAGAATCCCGTGGGCAAGTTCCCCAGTAAATTGGGGAAGCGCAAGAAGTCCTGAATTCCCAACTTGAAATCGCCCAAATTCACATTGACATCCGCAATCCCTTCGAGGAAGTTTTCAAAGTTGAAGGGAGTGACATCAATGCCGCCGATGCGTCCGATATCGAAAGTGTCGAACAGATCGCCGATGGGATCGGGGACGATATTTAGATCGAGCAAGTCAGCGAAGAATTCGAGGGGTTCGAGGAAAGGACCGATGCCCTCGAAAATGGGTAATACGAAATCGCCAATGCTGCTGACATCGATGCCGAAGTTGTTGAAAGCAACGTTAGGTACAGCTTGTAACGGTTGCAGGCTGTCGCTGTCGCGATCGTAGGTTAACGCTCCCCAGTCGGCATCGAGCGCGAACAGGAATCGGGGAAGTGGCAGATCTTCTAATCCTGGGATTTGCGTGTCGAGGTTGAGTCCCAGGTTATGGGTTCCAGTGAAGTCACCGTCAGCGAGGTCATCGTGACGCGCGTTTTCCAGTAACTCGGTCAGCGTCAGGCGGTTGCCGTCGTCGGGTTTGTTGCTGGTTAAGATCGTGCCTTCGGCGGGTTCGTAAATCCCGCTTCCGTCGAGATCGAAACGTCCCAAAATCGGTAACGGCGGAAAAGAACCGTTATCTTGTTGTTCCACGAGGGGTTCGATCGCATCCCAAGACCCGCTACCGTTAGCGTCGAGGAAACGAATTTGGTTGATGTCGTCGATGTCCGTCAGCGAAAGGTCGTAATCGATCGCGATCGCCGTGGGATTGGTGGTGTCGTTTGTGGCTTTGCCCCCTAACAAACCCGCTCCCCCATCGGCGATAAAACCTCGAGGGGGTATTACGTTGAAGTTCGTGTCGAGACGGGTTTGGTCGGCATCGATAAAGAAGCCAAAGTCTTCGTTCCAACCCAGTCGGAAGTCTAAGTCGGCAGTAAAGCGAGCGTCGAGATTGCCGTCGAGGTCGAATTTGAGTTCGTCGAGTCCCAAGTTGGGGTTGAGGGAGGTCGCAACGGTTTCGTCGTAGTTCAGACCGATATCGAAGGCGATTTCGTCGAGGTTCACGGCTTTGTTAACGCTGACACTGACATCGATTCCGGCTTCGTCAAAGCTGGTTTGCAAAGCGTTGACGATGGTGTTGCTGGCGGTGGTGGCATCGGTTGCCCCCAGTTCCCGCAAGTCGGCTAACAGCTGTTCTTTGAAGAGGAACAGGTCGGGAACCAGGGTTTCAACGGGGTCGCTCAAGATGGGGAAGGTTTGCGATCGCAGGTTGTCCTCGAACATCGTCTCGAAGCGATCGAGTACCACCCCCAAACCGTCCGCCGTTTCGCTGCCGAGCAGTTGACGGTCTGCCACCTGTACCGGAAGTGCAGCCGGAGCCGGAACGGTATCGGCGAGTCCTCCTGTCGGGTCGTATTTGGGATCGGCACTGGTGACGGTAAAGCCGAGTTCCACCAGTTCGGTGGCTTCAAACTCCGTATCGGGTTTGGCAAACACGGGAATGCTAAAGATGGTGTCCCATTGCGACGGCGTGACGACTAAATCGGGAATCGGTTCGAGTTCGGTTCCCGTGTCGAAGGCGATGGTGACATCGGCGATCGGCTGGCTGTTGAAGATGACTTCAATAAAGTCGGGGTTGTCCGAATCTTCGATGACATAGGTGCGCGACCCCGTGCCGCGAATCGTCAATCCTGTCGTATCGTCTTCGGTAATGTCTACGGGAATGTCAACGATGGGGAAGCCGTCGTAATTGGGGTCGCTGCTGCTGACAGCGTGGGAGATGGTGGCGACGCGATCGTTGATGTCGATATCGTCGTTGACTGCCGTTACCGTCACCGTTTGCGGCGAATTCCATTGGTCGGGTTGAAAGGTCAGCGAATCGCTGCTGAAACTCAGTTCCGGTTCTCCCGTAAACGGATTCGTCGTGGCGTGGTCGGTACTGGTGAGGTCGATGGTGACGGATGCAGTGGGTTTGCTTTCGAGGACGATACGATAGCTATCCGTCGCGCCATTTTCGGTAACTTCCGTGGTGAAGCTGGTTTGGGTAACTTTAATGCCGGGGATGTCGTTATCGATGAGGTCGATGGTGACGTTCTCAGCCCCCAAGCCGTTGTAATTGCTATCGCTGCTGCTGACGCTGTGGGTAATGGTTTGAGTGCGATCGCCGTCAGCCACCTGGTTGTCGATGACCGGCAGCGTCACTTTTTGCGGCACGTTCCAGTTGGCCGCGTTAAACGTCAAACTGGTTTTATCGGGAGTGACTTCACCGCTGGTATTGAGGGCGATCGTCACCGAATCGCTCGGTTGGCTGGTGAGTTCGACGGTGTAGCTGTCTCCCGCCGTTCCTTCGATGACGCGGCTGCTGTTTCCCGACTCGCGAATGCGAACCCCAGCGCGATCGTCGTCGTAAATCGTAACCGTTTTACTGGAATTGCCACCAACCGTGTAACCCGTACCGCCACCGATGGCCACCGTCACCGTTTCGCCACCGGATTCGACCAAACTGTCTTGAATCGGCGTCACGTTGATATCGGCCCCCGTCGATCCTTCGGGAACGAACACCGCACCGTTGAGCGTTCGATAATCGCCGCCAGCACTAGCACTTCCCGCCGTGACGTTGTAATTCACCGTCAAACCACCGGCGGGTGCGGGTTGGTCGAGTTGCACGGCGAACCGTCCGGCGATAACGCTTTCTTCGCTGGCGAAGTCCGCTTTGAGAATTCCCACAACTGGCGCGTCGTTGTCTTCCAAGGTCAAGACGGCGGGGGTCAGTTCTGTTTGAATCGGGTAGTTCGGATCGCCGTGGTTGAGAATGTTGTGGGTAATCGTGCTACCATGCAGTCCTTCTACGTCCGTGTCGTCGATAACGTGGACGTAAATGGTTTTTGCATTGGTATCGGCGAGATCGACGATAACGCTGCTGGCAAAGGTCGCACCATCGGCGCTGACGAGGGTTTGCTTGTCCGCCACCACTTCGATGGGAATCGGTTCGCTCGGCGGTTGTGTCAGTTGTAGGGTGTAGGTGGTGGTTCCGCCTTCGCTACCTCGGTTGGGGCTGTTGACGAGCAGTCCGTAACCGTCATCGTCGAGGTTTTTCAGTGAAACCGACTGTGCGCCGAGGCTGTTATAACTGGCGTCGCTGCTGGTGACGCTGGAGACGAGGTTATAGCTTTGTTCGCCGTCTTCGATCGCATCGTCTACCCCTTGAACTTCGAGAATTTTCGCCGTTTTCCACTCGGAGGGGGTGAAGGTGACGGAGGCCGAAGCGCTGGGAGTTCCGCCGTCCAACATTAAGGCTTCGCTACCGTCGCTAGAGGTGAGGGTGATGGTGACATCGTCGGTGGGTTCGCTTTCGAGGCGAACTTCGACTTGTGCCGTCGTGCCTTGTTCGTTGGTGGTGTTGCCCAGCGGTGTCAGGCGAATTCCGGCGGTATCGTCGTCTTCAATCGCGATCGTTGCTGAGGCCGTACCGATTTTATAGTTGTTGTCGGGAGCAACCGACCAACTGGCATTGGAGGGATAGGGATCGCGAATTTCGAGATCGAGGACGAGGTTTCGGTTCCCCTCGTCGATTTGGTTGTCTTGCGCCTGAATTTGAATCGAAGCGGTACTTTGTCCTTCGGCGACGGTGACGCTTCCGGCGATCGGGGTGAAATCGCTTCCCGAGGTGGCGCTGCTGCTGGCGACATCTACGCTGTAGGCGATCGTTAAATCGGCGTGAGCCGCTTTGTCGAGGGAGATGTTAAACGCACCCAAGGTTCCCGCTTCGCTGGCGTTGGCACTCGGGGTAATGGAAACGGTATAGAGATAGTCGTTTTCGACAATGGTAAAGGTGACTTCATCAGTACTGCCCACGCTGTAGAGTTCGCTGCCGCTGGGCGATTTCAGGCGCAGCACGATCGTTTCGTTGGGGTCGTAGATGAAGTCATCGACGGGAACCACGGGAATCTCAACGCTCGTATCCCCTTCAGGAACGTTAACCGTTCCGCTGAGGGTGGCGAAGTCGTCCACAACTGTTGCATCGCTGCTGCCGGGGACGAATTCGTAACCGATATTGACGCCGCCTTCGAGGGCAACGGTAGCTAACTTGACGTTGAATTTGCCGGGAACTTCGTTTTCTTCATCGGGGTTATTGAGCTTTTGCAGCGTCGCCACGGGGATAACGTCATCGTCTTCGATGGTGAAGTTCGCTGTTTTGGTACTGCCGAGGTCGTACAAACCCGGCGTTACGCCGTGGTTGGTGAGAGTGACGCTAAAGGTTTCGCCGCTGGGTTCGTAGGCGAGATCGTCGGGAATGGAAATTTCGACAACGGCTGAGGTGGCGGTGGTGGGAATAAAGACTTTACCCGCGTTGGCGTTGTTGTCTTTGAAATCCGTTCCTGCCGTAGCACTTCCCGCCGCGAGCGTGTAGTAGAAAAAGGTTCCGCTTTGTCCGCCAGAGATTTCGTTACCGACGGGGTTATCGCCACCGAGATCGATTTTGAATTTGGCGGTTTTACTGCCTTCTTTGGGAGCTTGAACGGATGAAATCGTTGCGGTGGGAGGAATTTCGTCGTCTGCGATCGTTAGTGTCGCTTCGTCGGCGGTGTTATCGACGCTGTAGTTGGTGGTGGTTGGGGTGAGGGTGACGATAACGGTTTCGTCGGGATCGAGGAGGGCATCGTCGAGAACTTCTACTGCGATCGTGGCTTGGGTTGCGCCTGGGGCAACGCTGACGCTACCGCTGAGGGCTTCGTAATCGTCGTTGTTAGTTGCAGTTCCACCGATACTGTAGGCAATGCTAAAGGCTTGAGGGGCAGGTTTGTCCAGTTGAATTTCAAATTCCCCGTCAGTTCCCGGTTCGGCGGGGTTGCCGTTGGCGACAATGCTAACGAGGGGTTCGTTGTCTTCAATATTGACGGTGGTGCTAGAGGTGCCTCGGGTGTAGACGTTACCGCTGTTGAGAGTTGCCGAAATCGTCCGACCGGGGTTGTAGAGGTTGTCGTCGGGGACGGAAACGTCGGCGCTGTAGGTGGTGGTGCTGTGGGGGAATACGTCGGTAGTCGTCACCCCGTCGATGGTGTAGCTGAATTCGAGGGGGTAAGGAAGCGCGGCGTTGAGGGTAAAGTCAATAGTTCCGTCTGCGCCTTCAGCTAATGTGCCGCCGTTGGCAATGCTGAGTTGGGGACGGGATACACTACCAGAGGAAATCGAACTCAGATCGGTTCCGCCCGTGGCGTAAAGCTTAACGCTATTACGAAGGGCAATTAGCTCGCTGCCTGTATCGGCTAACTCACGAACGACAGGAATCCCATAGCTATAGGCTCTGTCGTAGTAATTGTTGCTGAAGGTGGTGTCGAGTAAGCGAATATCTGAGCCGATCGCGTAAATGGCTGTTCCCAAGACATAGACATCGCTTAAATCGATCGAACCGAAGTAATTGACGCCTTCATTCCGTATCCGGTCTTTAATTTCATCGTCCAGTAAAGTCTCGTTTCCGATAAATTTTGAATCTGCTAGTTCTATCGATCCTCCCCCGTAGATGGCAGCTCCTAAAGCATTCATACTAACGCTGGGAGAATATTTCGCAACGACAACATTGTCCGCGAACGTAACCTTTGAACCCGCCAAATTAACGCTGTTGTTGCTCAGCCCCGCCGGATAAGCCGCCGGATCGTACTCATAGCCATTGCGGAAGGTAATGTCATACGCGGCAAGATCGACCTTGACCCCATCGCCCCGCATCAGGTAGGTCGATCCGCCTCCGTCGATCGCGTAGCCGTTGCCGTAAATCGTGGCATCGCGCGTCAGAATCAGCGGACTGCTAATGTCAATGTCGCGTGTCAGCGAAATAATATCGCCGGGATTCACTGAATCGAACGCGGCTTGCAACGCGGCCTGATTCCCGACTTCGATAATATTCAGCACCCCCGGATACGCCGCCAGCACTGACTCCGTCCAAGGCATCGATCCTCGCACTGCCCCGACCACAGCATCGAGAACCCAGCGTCCGCCGCGTTCTGCCGCACCCACGCGCGTCTGCGAAGCCGCCACACTCGCCCCGGTTAACTGTGCCAACCGTTGCAACAATGCGGTATCGTCCCGCGCCACTTCGCAACCGTAGAGGGAGATTTCAGCGTTCTCGCTCAAGAGGTTTCGCCATCGTCCCGCCTCCTGTAACGTCTCTGCGGTGACGACACGGTTGCCCAAATACAACGTTCCTGGCGCACCGTGACTCACCAGGTGCAACTCGTCCACTGGGGCGCAAGTCTGTAGAATTTCTCGAATTTGTTCGAGTCCGTCGCGGCTGGGATCGAGAACGGAGCGGTTCACCTGAGAGGCGAGTCCATCCCGCAGATGCTGCAGGTTCGGGGTGCGCGAATCGAAAACAACGACACTTTTGACTGAGCCGGTCATAATTGGGGGGAGGTAGAGGGGAACGATCGCAGCTTATTTTTTTTGAATACTTTCTTGTCTCAAGATATAGCTTCTACTAGAAATGTATTTAAAGTTTTAATAAATCTTTTGAGAAGAAATTGTAAATTCAGTGTATTTACAAACAAAAAAAATAGAGATTTTAAAAAGCAATACAATTTAAGTGAATCCACGTAGTAGTATCTACTGAAAATCGTTTGAAATAAGTTCCGCAAATGTACGATTGTGCAGTTTGATTTTTTGGGAATAAAAATATCCCGTTGGCACTATCTAAAACGGGACATAATAAGCGTCGCGGCTCGCGTTGAAAAGCGATCGCCCTTCAGTTCGAGTCAATTTCTCATAGGTCAGAAACCCGAAAATCTCAATTCCAGAGTGCGATCGCCCCACGCCATTTTTATTAGGACTTACGCAATTCAACGTTAATCACGCTAAATGTAAGGGGTGGTGGGCAATGCCCACCCTACAAATGTCGTAAATGCGTAAGTCCGGTTTATTTCTCACGAAAAAATCTTACCAAACCTGCCAAGCCAAACCGAGAGCGATCGCCACCACCGCACCGATAAAGGTATTGATAAAATTCACCACTTCGTTCGTCATCCAGTCGAACTTATCCTGCAACGTTGCCCCAATAAAACTCTCTGCGTTCGTGGCAACAAACGCCGCCAAAACACACCAAACTAACCCCAAACTATCAATTAAACCGATACTCCATCCCAAAGCCGCGATCGCCACCGACGCCACTACCCCGGCTAACGTGCCTTCCAAACTTACCGCCCCTTCCGTTCCGCGATCGACAGGTTGCAACGTAGTAATTAAAAACGTCCGTTTTCCGTAAGCCTTTCCCACCTCGCTGGCCGTCGTATCCGAGAGTTTCGTGGCGAAACTGGCAACGTAGCCGAGGAGGAGCAAGGGAGAGGGGGAGAGGGGGAGAGGGGAGGAGGGGGAGAAATGCCAGTTCGTGAGGAAGTAGGCGACGGCGCAGATGGCGGCGGTGAGTGCCGAACCCCAGACGTTTTCCGGGCCTCTCGCACCGCCTCGTTTTTCCGCAATTCCTGCGGCTTCCTTTTCCGCCATCCCCACGCGCGTTACCGCCGAACCGACGAGAAAATAAAACATCACCACGGCGTAACCCCGCCATCCGAGACATCCCCAGACAAGAACGCCGAGAATCCAGGCGTGAGCGTAACCTGCTGGCGTGAGGAGTTTTTTGGGAATCGCGAATGCGATCGCCGACAACAAGGAGTTTAAAACAACTGCGACAATCCAGGGGTTGAGGCTAGAAACTTGAGACCACATGATATTAATGCAAAGGTCAGAGGACGAACGGAGGCAGAATTCTATCTAACGTGAGATTGATTCTGAGTTGGTTTCAAGTTTAATGGATGTGGCTCGACATCCCGCAGTGTCAGCCTCTCAACCTATCAAGATCCGTCATGCAACAAGACATCATCTTTCACCTGGCGTTTCCCGTCGGCGACATCGGACAAACGAAAGCCTTCTACGTCGAGGGTTTGGGATGCGTACCGGGACGAGAATCCGACAGCGCCTTGATTCTCAATCTCTACGGACATCAGTTAGTGGCGCACGTCACCGAGGAACCGCAAACCGCTCAAAAGGGAATTTACCCGCGTCATTTCGGCGTCGTGTTCTCCGAGTTGCGGGATTGGGAAGCCTTGCGCGATCGCGCCGAACGTCACAACCTCAAGTTCTACCAGAAACCGAAACACCGCTTTCCGGGGAAACTCACCGAACATCAAACCTTTTTCCTCGAAGATCCCTTTCACAACCTCCTCGAATTCAAGTACTACCACCATCCCTCGGCGGTGTTCGGCGAAACGGAAGAAACGGAAGTGGGAGAAAGATGAGGAGATGATGAGGTGAGGGTACGATCGAGATGATGAGATAATGCGAAAATAGAAGACGATCGCCCGCTCCAATACATTTAACGTCGCGCTTATGGTTCGCATTGCAGTCGTCGATTACGACATGGGAAACTTGCACTCTGCTTGTAAAGGATTGGAAAACGCAGGGGCAACACCAGAAATTACCGATTCGCCGAAAGTCATTCACGACGCGGATGCGGTGGTGTTACCGGGAGTCGGATCGTTCGATCCAGCGGTGCAACATTTGCGATCGCGCGATCTCGTCGAACCGATTAAAGATGCGATCGCCAGCGGAAAACCCTTTCTCGGCATTTGCTTGGGATTGCAAATCCTCTTCGATCGCTCTGAAGAAGGAACCGAACCCGGTTTGGGCATCGTTCCCGGCGTGGTGCGTCGCTTCACCCACGAACCCGCGATCGCCATCCCTCACATGGGATGGAACGCCTTAGAACTGACTCAACCGGAACTCCCCCTCTGGCAAAACCTCCCCGATCCGGCGTGGATGTATTTCGTACACTCGTACTATGTCGATCCTGCCGATACCACGATAAACGCCGCCACCGTCACCCACGGTTCCCAAACTGTCACCGCTGCGATCGCTCGCGACAACCTCATGGCGGTTCAATTCCACCCCGAAAAATCCTCCGACGGCGGCTTAAAACTCC
Organism: Geitlerinema sp. CS-897; assembly: GCF_028368005.1. Lineage (NCBI taxonomy): Bacteria > Bacillati > Cyanobacteriota > Cyanophyceae > Geitlerinematales > Geitlerinemataceae > Geitlerinema > Geitlerinema sp. CS-897. The sequence goes on from NZ_JAQNCQ010000015.1 coordinate 14,670, forward strand.
TCTCGAACTTCGTCACCTTCGCCGAGAAGTCCGCGTTAGCAACGGCGGGTTGAGGAGATGAATCGGTAGGGTGCCGTGACGCGGCCGAAAAATGTGGGCCAAGTCAGGTCAATATGGTATTGCCGCGTCACGCACCGCCCCCAACCGAAAGATGAAGAGAGGAGATGAATCGGTAGCACCGCCCCCCAATTGTCAAAGGTGCGTGACGATTTATCGGTCTCAGGATTTACACCCTATTTTTCAAGTCACGCACCCTACGACTGTAAAAAAATTGTCTTTACGAATTTACGGAAACCGCCAGCTTAAAACCTTACCGGGACAAACCACGCGCCCGACACCCGCACGAGTGCGCGAGGCAGTGTTTAATATCTGGCAGGGAGATATTCGCGGCTGTCGGTGGCTGGATTTATGTTCCGGTAGCGGCGCGATGGGGGCTGAAGCGTTGTGTCGCGGCGCGTCGCGGGTGGTGGGAATCGAACAGTTGGGAAAAGCTTGTGCGACGGTTCGGCAAAACTGGCAACAGGTGGCAAAGCCGGAACAGCAGTTTCAGGTGTTGCGAGGGGATGTGGTGAAACGGTTGTTGGCGTTGAAAGGGCAGCAGTTCGATCGCATCTATTTCGATCCTCCCTATGCCAGCGATTTATACGAACCGGTTTTACAAATTGTCGTGCGCGATCGCCTGTTGGCAGACGATGGAGAGTTGGCTCTCGAGTGCGATCCCAAACGGGAGGCGATCGCAGAACCTCCAGAACTCGAACGGATTCGCGAGAAAGTTTACGGTAACACAGCAGTTCGCTTTTACCGCTGGGCGTCGGCGGAAGGGTGATGGGGAAACGTCCCCGAACCTTCCACCACCAGCCTTAACGACTAGCCGCCGAGTTGGTTGCCGCGACGGTATTGCATATAAGCCGCCACGAACAGACCCGCCAACGTTATGGGGATCAGTCCCAACACGATGCCAGACAGCAGAGGTTCTACCATGATTGCGCTCCTTAAATTTGAAATCTTAATTAGCATATTCGCTAATACACTATCCTAGCAGCGGTTGAGGGGAGGTGAGACGAGGAGACAAGGAGACAAGAGAAGATACACCTCATCTCATCATCATCTCCTCAACTCATCACCTTTAAAACAACCGGCCGGAAATGCCGAGACGCTGGCGGCTGGTATTTCCAGGGATTGCGCCGTCTCCACCGGGTTCGACGGGTTCGCCGGGAGGATTGGGATCGGGATCTTCGGGTTCCGGTTCGCCGCAAGAACGAGAGGTGCCGAGGTTGGAAATTTTGCAGATGGCGTAAGCCCAGGCTTGTTGGGCGCGTTGGAAATGTTCTCCCAACCATTCCCCTTTGGCTTCTGGGTCGTTTTCAGCGACGGCCTCGACACCGTCTTGGTAGTGATCGCGATCGAGGATTTGTTCGCCTTCTTCTCGCGTCGGTTCGTCAAGACGTTCGAGGGTGGTTTCGACTTTCTCGGCTTTGGCTTTGGCGTCTTGATAGCGTTGGTTGGCTTCCTGTACGTCGATGCGGTTGCGTTGCGCCAAGTCGTTCTTGGTCGAAGCGGTTTCAACGTAAGACAATTCAGAAAAGCGGGCGTTTCCAGTGGTGGGAGTTCCCACGAACGTCCAACCACGATCGCGCACTTCGACAGTGTTCTCGGGACTCAACAACCGCACAGTGCTAAATTGATAAATTTGCATCTCCGGTTCGCCGGGAACGGGAATCGCCCCCACCTCGTCGTCGTATTCGGTTTCCAGGCGGTAGCCGTCGCCGTAGTCGATGGCGGTGATGCGATCGCGATCGTCCCGTACTACCGTCGCCGGACGGGGAACCAAGGCTTCCATTCGCGTCTGTTGATATCCTGAAGGAAAATAGCGCACGAAATAGCCGTCGGGATGCAACGACCATCGCCCTTCGGGAATTTCCCGACTCCCTTCGCCGCGCGGTACGGTTCCAGTCAACACGGCAATATTCTCTAACTCTTCGTAAGTGGCGTTGGCTTGGCTGAGGCGTGCGCGAATTTCAGCTTTGGCGTTGAGGACTCGTCGCACTTGTGGGGGGAGGTTGGCGAAGAGTTCTCGCCGCACTTCCTCGGGAATTTGTCCCAACGCACCGCCGTTGAGTTCGTCGATTTCGTCCTCTGTTAACAGGGTTCGCGCCACGGACTGGATAGTCTCGTCCATGTCGCTGACGCGGGTTTGGGCGATGATGCCCCACAGGAGAATTTGAATTTGTCGCTGGGGAATGTCAGGATGGTTCGCCGACTCCCGTAAAATTTTGGTGATGATGTCGGCGCGCGGTCCTTCGAGGGGTGCGTAGGCGTAGCCGTCTCCGCCGCCGGGGCCGTGGGTTCCCGCTCGCAAACAGTAGCTTTGCAAGGTCGCTTCGTAGAGTCCCGGTGGGGCGAAATAGCTGCCGTCGGTTTGGCGATCGAGACTTGCCAAGGATCGCACTTCGCCGAAGTCTTCGCCGTCGAGAAGGGGAATTTCTCGCCGCACGTCTTCTAAACTCGTCGTCAGGGGCGGATCTTCTTCGAGGAGGTCGGAAATATCGGGAACGGGAAGCGAATCGGGGATATCGGGGACGATATCGGGCAACCCAAACTGAGCCAGTTGCTGCGATCGCGCGGATTGAGGGGAGGCGGCGGCCTGGCGATCGCTCGTCACAGCCATGCTAGTTAAGCCGCTGGCTACGACTGTCAATCCTAATAGGCTCAGGGTTTGTCGCAAGGATCGCATACAGAATTCTCCGCTCGAATCTTCGGTTAGGCTGGTGTGACGTTTTCTTTCAGGCGATCGCTCTCTCGATCGTCCCGATCGCAAACGCTACAGCGATCGCTACTTTAACGCAAGCGATGAAACTGTCGAGAAACAGCGATCGCTTGTGGCCGTTATGCAACTGTCTCTAGAGTGATATGCGTCACAGGTTTTCAAACTAAGGAGTGTCAATTTATATTAAAGATGAATAAGAAGTTTATATAATCCCGTCCGACGTTGCTCGACCGACGACTTTTGAAGACGCCCGTAATCCACCTCGATGTCGATCGCCTGATCCAGCGCATTGCCCTGTTCGCCCTGGCAGGGTTGCTGACGATCGGACTGTCCGTGTTGGGCTTCCACCACTGGCAGATGTCCGATCCCTACGTGCGCGCCGTTCTCGAGATCGAGGGCGATGTGTCCCACGGTCGCGCCATTTTTCAGATGAACTGTGCTGGCTGTCACGGCGATAGCGGCGACGGTTTAGTCGGCCCCAGTCTCCACAGCATTTCCGCTCATAAAACCCGCGCCAGTCTCATTCGTCAAGTCATTGGCGGTCAAACTCCCCCGATGCCCCAGTTCCAACCCAGCCCCGAGACGATGGCGGATTTGTTGGAATACCTCGAAACCCTGTAGAGTCGAGCAAAAGAGAGGGGGAGAGAGG
>NZ_JAQNCQ010000273.1:0-2573 GCF_028368005.1 Geitlerinema sp. CS-897
CACGATCCTATCTACCTCTCGGAATTCACTATATTCTACAAATTCAGCAAGCTGTTCTGAGCCGAGATTTCCAGCGAGGGGCTGACAACTGGATTAAAGCCCGTCAATGTCTGATGGCTTGTCGGGGATCTACTCTTTCGGTTGGCTATTACTACTACAGCTCTTTAAGTTTGTTAAAACTGTATCCCAGCTCGAACGATCGAGAACGCAATGAAGCGCGATCGCAAGTTGACGCCAATCAAGCACAGCTCAAACAGTGGTCTGATAGTTGCTCGGAAAACTTCCTGCATAAATATCTGCTTGTAGAAGCAGAAAAATGTCGAGTTTTAGGCAAGAAGTACGAAGCCGGAGAGTTCTACGATCGTGCGATCTCCGAAGCTCGAGCCAACGGCTACGTTCAAGAAGAAGCGCTTGCCAACGAACTAGCGGCCGAATTTTACCTCGATTGGGGTCGAGAAAAAGTCGCGCTCAGCTATCTCACCGATGCCTACTACAGCTATGCACGTTGGGGTGCAAAAGCCAAAATTCAAGACTTAGAAACCCGCTACGCTCGACTGCTGGCTCCCATCCGAGAGCGGCAAAATATACCGACAGAAGTGAGGACGACCACGACATCGCGCACGACGAACAAACTCGCCTCTCACAGTACGACCCACGAGTTGGATTTGTCGTCTGCCATCAAAGCCTCACAAGCGATTTCCGGAGAAATTCAACTCGAAAACCTCTTGGGACAATTGATGCAAGTGGTGATGGAAAATGCTGGGGCGTCTAAAAGTGCGCTGCTGTTGTCTCAGAAAGAAACACTCGCGTTAGTCGCCTTGGCTGAAGCTCGTGAAGACACCCCCAGCATTCACGTCGCTCCCCTCGGAACCTCTCTGACTCGAGACCTCGCGCAAGAAGTGCCGCTGAGCTTGGTTCATCGGGTGTGGCGAACTCAAGAACCGTTGATGTTGCCGGATGCAAACGCTGATATCGGCTTGGGAACGGATGCGTATCTGCGGGGAGGACGAGCCAAAAGTATGCTCGGTATGCCCCTGCTCGATCGCGGTAAGTGTATCGGGGTGTTGTACCTGGAAAACCAACTGGCTGCAGAAGCCTTTGCGCGCGATCGCCTACAGCTTCTGAATCTGTTCTGCTCGCAAGCGGCCATTTCCATCGAAAACTCTCTGCTCTACCACAACCTAGAACGTGCCAACCGACAACTGGAGGAGTATTCTCGCACCCTCGAACAAAAAGTTGAAGAACGCACCCAAGAACTCCAACAGGCTAAAGAAGCGGCCGACGCGGCCAACGCGGCCAAAAGCGAGTTTCTCTCCAACATGAGCCACGAGTTACGAACCCCCCTCAACGGCATCCTCGGCTACGCGCAAATTCTCCAACGGGACCGCAACCTCAATCCTCGCTTTCGTGAGGGGTTAAACGTCATCCGACAAAGCGGCCAGCACTTGCTGACGTTGATTAACGACATCCTCGACCTCTCGAAAATCGAAGCTCGCAAGATGGAACTGTACCCGGCTGAGGTCAATCTCTCCGCCTTCCTCGACAGTCTTACGGGTATTCTTCGGATGCGAGCCAACGAAAAGGATGTGGTGTTCGTCTGCAACGCCGCCCCAGGTTTACCGTCTGGCGTTCGCGCCGATGAAAAACGCCTGCGTCAAGTTCTCATCAACCTGCTGGGAAACGCGGTTAAATTTACCGATGTCGGACAAGTGATGTTGCGAGTCTCTCAAATTGCCCGCCGAGAAGCGATCGCCACTCTTCGCTTTGAAGTCATCGATACGGGAGTGGGGATGAGCGAAGACCAACTCGAGCAAATATTCCAGCCGTTCGAGCAGGTGGGAGACACGAAGCGTCGAGCGTCGGGAACGGGGTTAGGTTTAGCGATTTCCCGTCAACTGGTGGAGTTGATGGGGGGACAACTCCAGGTGAGCAGCCAACTCGGGGAGGGTTCGACCTTCTGGTTCGATGTGAGTTTCGAGGTCGTGAAGGCGAAGATTTCTGCTTTATCGCCGAGTCGCGATCGCATTGTCGGCTACTCAGGACGACGACGCTGTATTTTAGCCGCCGACGACAAGCTCGAGAGCCGTTTGGTGTTGTTGAATCTGCTCGAACCCTTGGGGTTTGAAGTGCTGCTGGCTGAAAACGGCCAGCAGGAGGTGCAGCTTGCTGTTGGGCAGCGACCCGACGCGATCGTTACGGATTTGGTGATGCCCGTGATGACGGGGTTTGAAGCGGTGCAAGAGATTCGCCGCCATAGCGAATTGCAAGACGTGCCGATTATCGCGATGTCTGCCAGCCTCATCGACAGCGACGGACAGAGTGAAATTGCCCGTTGCAATGCCTTCGTGGCCAAGCCCATCGACGCCGAGCTGTTGTTGTCCGTTCTCGGGAAGCATTTGCAACTCGAATGGGTATACGAGTCGGTGTCGCCCGAGACTGAACGGTCAGAGGAGACGGTCGGCGGACCGATCGTGCCGCCGCCACCGTCGGAGCTCGATCGGCTCTACAAACTGGCGAGGATGGGCAATATGAAGCGAATTCGCGATCGCGCCGCCGATCTCGAGGGACTCGGC
>NZ_JAQNCQ010000274.1:0-7960 GCF_028368005.1 Geitlerinema sp. CS-897
GCCGATACGCGAAAAGACTGGCATTTCAAGCTGGCTCATCACCTCTGCGACGGTGCAGGGATGATTTTTGTCGAAGATCTCGACTTCCGTATCATGGCCAAGGGAATGTTGGGCAAACACATTCTAGATGCTGGGCTGGGACAATTTGTGAATCAGATCCTTCCCTGGGTGTGCTGGAAGCACGATGTGTATTACGGCAAGGTGGATGCCCGTGGCACTTCTCAGGAATGCCCAGATTGTGGGGCAGAGGTTCATAAAGACCTCTCAACTCGAATCCATCACTGTCACAACTGCGGGTCAGTCAAACCCCGTGATGTGGCGAGTGGACAAGTTATCTGTACCCGTGGGCAACGGGGAATCGAAACTGCCTGTGGAGGGGAGGCGGCGGGGACTGAGGTTACTCAGTCTAGCTGGCACCTGTTGAAGCAGGAAATCTTTGGGGCAACCCAAGGAATCTCCCTGCATACCCGGAACGGGTTGCTGGGAGAGGATGTCAAATCCCTGCAAAAGCCGGCAACCCGTTTGCGATCGCCAATTTACGGTTTACGATAGTTGCGACACCGGTTACGACCCTCTCTCGACGCATTGAGCAGGCGATCGGTGTTCGATCTGTCGTTCGAGAAAAAAATAATGGCGAGTTCTGTATCCACCACCGATCCGCTGTCAGAGTTGTTTGCGACGATTTGCGATCGCCGCGACAATCCCCAAGAAGGTTCCTACACCTGTAAGCTGTTCGCCGGAGGCGACAACAAGATTTTGAAGAAAATCGGCGAAGAAGCCGCAGAAGTCGTCATGGCGTGTAAAGACGACGACGCCGACGACATCGCTGGAGAAGCCGCCGATTTGATGTATCACACCCTGGTTGCCTTAGCACATCACGGCGTAGATATCGAGGATGTTTACAAAAAGTTAGAGGAACGGCGGCGGTGATGAGGTGATGAGGAGTCGGTGCGTGACGATTTATCGGTCTCGCGTTCGACACCCGATTGTTCGAGTCACGCACCCTTGTCTGTGGGCGGTGTACATTGTCGGTGCGTGACGATTTATCGGTCTCACGTTCGACACCCGATTTTTCAAGTCACGCACCCTACGAAAACTCTAAAAATGGCGCACGAAACCTTAATTCAGGCGAATCTCGAAAAATTCTTGCTGGTACTGTCTGTGTCGCTGAGTGTGGTGACGCTGTCGCGGACAGTGAGCTTTATGCGCCAGATTCCTTATACGTTGCTTCTCGTCATCGTAGGGGTACTGCTGGCGTTTGAAGACGTGCGACTGGTGAACCTCTCGCCGGAGTTGATTTTGGAGATTTTTCTACCGCCGTTGCTGTTCGAGGCGGGGTGGAATCTCCACTGGAAGGATCTCAAACGGGATTTATTTCCCGTGACGCTGTTCGCCGTGGCGGGGGTGCTGGTGTCGGTATTGGGAATTGGCTGGATGCTGGCGCAGTTTACGGACATTCCCCTGGCGGTGTCGCTGCTGGTGGGGGCGAGTTTGGCGGCGACAGATCCAGTTTCAGTGATTTCGCTATTTCGCGAGTTGGGCGTCAGTCGACGCTTGACGACGTTGATGGAAGGGGAAAGTCTGTTTAACGACGGCGTGGCGGTAGTGGCGTTCGGACTTCTCGTCAGCTTAGCGTTGGGAACGGAGGAGTTTTCTGTGCGATCGACGATCGCCGATTTCGCGGTGTTCGTCGGCGTTGGCGTGGGAATGGGAAGTGCGATCGGTTTCGGAATTTCCTATCTGACGCAGCGGTTCGATCTTCCTCTCGTCGAACAATCGCTCACTCTCGTCGCCGCTTACGGAACTTACATCATTACCGAAAACCTGGGCGGTTCTGGGGTGATTGGCGTCGTCACGACGGGGATAATTCTGGGAAATTTCGGATCGCGCATCGGGATGAATCCGAGAACGCGGCTGTTGGTGAGCGAGTTTTGGGAGTTTATCGCTTTTTTCGTCAATTCGATCGTGTTTCTGTCGATCGGCGATCGCGTCCAGTTCGAGAGTTTGCAAGAGAACCTGGTACCGATGGGAATTGCGATCGCCGCCGTGTTGCTGACGCGGGGAATTTCGATTTTCGGCTTGGGAAGTTTGAGTAACGCGCTGGCGAACTCGAGAATTAGCGTTAAAGAACTCACGGTGTTGTGGTGGGGAGGATTGCGCGGTTCGGTGTCCATCGCCCTGGCGTTGAGCGTTCCGGCGATGCTATCTCAACGGGAAGATCTCATCGGAATCGTCTTCGGCGTGGTGTTGTTCACGCTGCTGGTGCAGGGATTGACGACGAAATCCCTGTTGCAGAATCTGGGGTTACTCGACGAACAGTCTCGTCGCGAAGAGTTCGTCGAAGCGATGGCGCGTCGATCGGCTCTAGAACGGGTGTTGAACTATCTCGAAACCAGCGATCGCCCCTCCGAAATCGACGAAGAGTTCTATCAATACCAGTTTGCCTTGGTACGCGGCGAGCTGCACAAACTGCAACATCAGATCGAGGGATTGCAAAAAGAAGATCCCGACTTGCAGGATTATGCCAACGAACTCGTCAAAGAAAAACTTTTAGCCATCGAAGCCGATACTTACGCCGAATTCGTGCGATCGGGGCAGTTAAACAAAGAACTCGCCCCGTTTTTACAGGAAGTCCTTCAAAAATCGTGATGCCAATCTCGAGCAACTTTCCCAGCGGGCAATGTTACGATCGAAAATGAATTAACCGTTGAGAAGCGATCGCAGGTAGTTCTCAAGAACCATTCCAAGAACTCTCGGCGACAACGCTCGACTTTATCGCTTGGGACGGAGGGTATTGTTTTGGACGAACTGAGAATCGCGCTGGAGTTAGCCACAGATGAGGAACTCGAAGGGTTGACACAACTGCTCTTCCGTCCTCGGTTCAATCCGTTGGATTACATCAACGTTCCCGATCCGATCGAGGTGCAAAGTCGCCACCGCGAAGATTGGATCGATTCGCTCGAAACCCGGTTTCGCTTTCTCGCCGCAGATGGCTTAACAGTATTGCGCGGACAGAGCGATCGCGTCACCTACCGCGACGTATTGATCCGAATCTGTCGTTACTTAAAAATTCCCTACAACAAAGACCTCTCCACGACAGATATAGAAGCCGAAATCTTTTTACATCTAATGGGGCGCACCTGGAAACAGCTTCCCGCCTCAGAACAGAAAGCCTTGATGGTGCGGGTTCAGAAATCTCTGGCCAAGTCCAAACTCCCCCAACCCCTCCCGGTTCACGTTCAACGCGATCCCGTCGGGTGGTTAGTCAAAGGTGGAAGTGCGTTGGCAGTCAGTTCGGTGTTGCGTCCGATGTTGCTCAACCAGTTGGCGCGTCAGTTCGCCATCGAATTCGCCAAACACCAAATGGCGAAAGAAGCACTCAAAAGCGGTGCGCTGGCGACGTCGAAATTTAAAAGTTACGTGGCGTTACAGATGGCGCGGCGGGGAATGGCATCGGCGACGGCGCGATATACCATGACGCGGACGGTGTTTGCCTTTGTGGGGCCGGCGTTGTGGGCGTGGTTTTTCGCCGATATCGGCTGGCGATCGATCTCGACGAATTACGCTCGCATTATTCCCACCGTGTTCGCGTTGGCACAAATTCGCCTCACGCGCGGGGAAACGTGGGAATTTGCCTGCGGCTAGGTGTTTTCGGGTAACTCGGGAAACCGTCGGGGTCTCCAAGTTTGGAAGAGGTCTCATCAATTCCCCGAGTGGTGTACGATCGAAACACACAGCATTTCGTATCGAAGCCAGTGTCTACAGACTCGACGCGCCTTCCCGCTTGGGCGGTAATTTCCCTAGCCACCAACGGCGTGTTAATCGCGACGGTGGCCGTCCTTCTCGCTCGAGAAGGCAATTGGTCGCCGACCGTGCGAGCCGATGCCTCGGTCACCGTCGAGGCGACGCCGATGCCGCAACCGACCCCCACTCCCGAAGTGGGTCAGCGTCAGCAACCGTCTTACGAAGATTGGGTGGCGATCCTCGAAAAAGAGGCGGAGGCGATCGCCGCCGAACCCCCCGATCGCCTGTACGTCTTAGCGGGGGATTCGATTAGTTTGTGGTTTCCCAACGAACTGTTACCGCCGGGGGTCACGTGGCTCAATCAAAGCATTTCCGGAGAAGGCTCTGACGGACTCTACAACCGCCTGCCCCTCCTCGACGATACCGAACCCGAGAAAATTTTTATCAACATCGGGATTAACGATATGTTGCGGGGGACGGACGACGAAACGATTTTGGAAAACCACCGCAAAATTATTAAAGACATTCGCTGGATTCACCCAGAGACAGAAATTGTCGTGCAGTCAATTTTGCCCCACAGTGCCGAAAACGCGACCTGGGAGGAACGCGAGAAGTTACTCGAGATTCCCAATTCCCGCATTCGCAACCTCAACGCTCGTCTCGAGGCGATCGCCGAAGTCGAAGGGGCGAAATTCCTCGATTTATATCCCCTCTTCAGCGACGATGGCGGCCGGTTGCGAACTGACTACAGCACCGACGGACTCCACCTCAACCGTCGCGGTTACGAAATTTGGCGGACGGCACTGCTCGTATTCGACAACGAGCGGTTGCAGGCGTCAGACTCGGTAGAATAACAGAAAACTGACGATAAGCCACCCACCCCCAAATATGGATACGAAAGCCTTTAAACGATCGCTCCAGCAGTCGAACAACTACCACCGTCGCGGTTTCGGCCACGAAGCCGAAGTCGAGGGAATGCTGAAAACGGAGTATCAAAGCAGTCTCATCGCCGAAATTCGCGCCAATAACAACACCTTGACGCGGGGTGACGTGACGATTCGCCTAGCCGAAGCCTTCGGGTTTTGCTGGGGGGTCGAGCGGGCCGTGGCCATTGCTTACGAAACCCGCAGCCACTTCCCCACCGAGCACATTTGGATTACCAACGAAATTATTCACAATCCTGGGGTAAACCAGCGTTTGCGCGAGATGAACGTGGGCTTTATCGAAGTCGTGGACGGAGAAAAGGATTTTTCCGGCGTCCGTGAAGGCGAAGTGGTGATTTTACCCGCGTTTGGGGCGACGGTTCAGGAAATGCAGCTTCTCAACGATCGCGGCTGTACCATCGTCGATACGACTTGTCCTTGGGTGTCGAAGGTGTGGAACAGCGTCGAAAAACACAAGAAACGCGATTACACTTCAATCGTTCACGGGAAATACAAACACGAGGAAACCCTTGCCACCACCTCCTTTGCCGGTAAGTATTTGGTGGTGTTGAATCTCGACGAGGCGCAGTACGTGGCTGACTATATTCTCCACGGCGGCGATCGCGAGGCGTTTTTCGAGAAGTTCCACAACGCACACTCGGACGGGTTCGATCCCGATCGCGATCTCGATTGCATCGGGATCGCCAACCAAACCACGATGCTGAAAAGCGAAACCGAACAAATTGGCAAGTTGTTCGAGCGCACGATGCTGCAAAAGTACGGACCGACAGAACTCAACCAACACTTTATGGCGTTTAACACCATTTGCGACGCCACCCAGGAACGCCAAGACGCCATGCTGGAATTGGTGGAAGAAGACCTCGATTCGATCGTGGTGATCGGCGGCTTTAATTCCTCGAATACGACCCACTTACAGGAAATTGCGATCGAACGAGGCATTCCCTCCTATCACATCGACAGTGGCGATCGCATCGGGCCGGGAAATCGCATCGAACACAAACCTTTAAAACGAGATTTGGAGGTAACGGAAAATTGGTTGCCTGAAGGTAAACTCGTGATAGGCGTCACGTCGGGCGCTTCGACGCCGGATAAGTCGGTTGAAGAGACGATCGAGAAGATTTTTCAACTTAAAACACCTGCGTTGGTGTAAGGCGATCGCTCGTTTTAAGGGTGCATCTCACTTTTGTAAAAATATAAGTCTGGGGTAGGTTGGACTTCGGCAACGCTGCCGTCCAGGGGTGGAGCGATCGTGACACCCAACAACAGCTCAATTTACTGCAAAGACTCCGATCTGATAAATTTACATTTTTGAGATGCACCCTTTTTAAGGGTATTATCTACTCTAGAAGGGTATCTGTTCGATTTTTATATATCTTGGGATCTTTTTTTATTTATCGCTCTAGTGCTTGTTTTGTATTTGAGAAAACTCAGAACCATGCCCAATACAATTTGGAACGAATCTTTAGAAATTGGCATTCCAACTATCGATCGACAACACAAACAACTCATCGAACAAATGGGTTTGTTAGTGGATGCCATGCGCGAAAATCGTGCGAATAGCGAAATTTCCAAGATTATCAATTTTTTAGAAAAGTATATCGATCTCCACTTTGGGTTTGAAGAACAATGTATGGAGTCTTATCGCTGTCCAGTTGCCTGTCAAAACAAAGAAGCTCACAAGAAGTTCGTCAAAAACTTTCGTGAGATTAAAGCTCAGTTCGATCGCGAAGGGTCGAGTTTGTCGTTGGTGCTGAAAGTCAATCAAAGCCTTCTCGATTGGTTTCTCAACCATATCCGTAAAATCGATACCCAACTGGCGCGATCGCTGGTGTGCGATATTCATGAAAAGCCGTCTTAGCCTCACGGAAGGCTGCCAGATCGAGCGAGAAGTATTAAGTTAAGTTAAGAAGCGTTACCCGATCTCGATCGCCATGCAACCGACCGAACTCAACGACACCATCGCCTTGGGAAACTCCAACCTCCACGTCAAGCCCTTGGGGATTGGGGCGTGGTCTTGGGGCGATAGCTTTTTCTGGCAATACGGCAACGGCTACGGAGAAGAACAAGTCCGACAAGCCTTCGACGCCGCTATCGACGCCGGAATCACCTTCTTCGACACCGCTGAAGTCTACGGACAGGGGGAATCCGAACGACTCCTCGGCAAATTCGCCAAAACCTGCGACACTCCCGTCCAAATCGCCACCAAATACGGACCGCTACCCTGGCGTTTCCGCAAATCCGACGTTTACGACGCCGTCACCGCCAGTCTCGATCGCCTGAAAACCGACTGTATTTCCCTCTACCAAGTCCACTGGCCGTTCACCTTCTTCATGTCCCAAGAAACCCTGATGGACGCCCTCGCCGACGAAGTGGAACGGGGTCGCATCCTCACCGTGGGAGTCAGCAACTACTCCGCCGACGAAATGGGTCTAGCCTACGACCTCCTCAACCGTCGCGGCGTTCCCCTCGCCGTCAACCAGGTTCGCTATTCGCTGCTGTCGCGGAAAGTCGAAACCAAAGGCATCGTCGAAACTGCCAAAACCCTCGGCGTAACACTATTAGCCTACAGTCCCCTCGCCCAAGGACTCCTCACCGGGAAATACACCCCCGAAAACAGCAATCCCAGCGGCGGACGCCAACTCGATCCTAAGTTCCGCCCCGAGGGATTGCGGGCGATCGAACCCGTGACGTTGATGTTAGAACAGTTGGCGGAACGATACGCCAAAACCCCCGCCCAAATCGCCCTCAACTGGCTGATTTGTCAGGGCGGCGTGGTTCCCATTCCGGGGGCGAAAAACGCCGAACAAGCCCGACAAAACGCCGGGGCCTTGGGATGGTCTCTCATCGCCGACGACGTGAAACGTCTCGAACAAGCCAGTCGGCCGTGGCTGTGATGCAGACAGTCACCAGTCACCAGTCACCAGGTGAATTGATGGGGAGATGAGGAGATGATGCTTAGTGGTGCAGAAAAGTCCTGAAACCCTTGTTAGAAAAGATATCGCCGTATTCAAGGGTTAGCCGCAAAATCCCAGATCGGTAAATCGCTGCCGGAGATCCCCGGCATCTTGGAGATGCCGGGGATCTGACCCGAGTACTAATACATAGGGTTTGCTGAAAAAGCTATCAAAAGCCGGGGGTGGAAAATGAACAAGAAGCCGTCTTGCTCAAGGTATAAATCTGAATTGACTTAACTCGTCCACTTTATAAGTTACAATAATATTTCTCGACAAAATTATGAAGTTTGGGAAAAATTGACACAAAAAAAGACAGTA
>NZ_JAQNCQ010000275.1:0-2584 GCF_028368005.1 Geitlerinema sp. CS-897
GATCGAGCTCGATCGCCCGGTCGTAGTCTTGAATGGCACGACTGTACTCTCCCGCATCGCGAAAGCTGTTTCCTCGAGCGACGTAGGCTAGAGCGTCGTCGGGGGTTAGTTCCAAGGCACGATCGAAGTCCGCCATCGCCCCAGCGCGATCGCCGAGTTGAAATCGGGCTTTACCGCGATTGCGATAGGCGAAAGCATCGTCGGGATTCAGGCTCAGGGCGCGGTTGAAATCTTGGAGGGCGTCTTTCGTCTTCCCGAGTTTCACGTAGAGGATACCGCGACAGCAGTAGGCGCGGGCGTCGTTTTCGTCGGCTTGCAACGCCCAATTGAGGTCTTGCAACACGCTGCGGGTGTCTCCCTTCTGTACGCGATCGAGGAGTTCTTTGTAATAGTCTCCCACCGAGGGAATCGGCGACAACGTTGGCGTTTCGGCGGCTTTAGCGGGTTGGGGCGGTTGCAGTTCCCGCACGCGATCGAGACAGCGCTGACAGTTTTCCTTATCCTTGAGATCGAGATAGAGTTGCGCCGCCCGTTTGAAGCTTTCGATCGCCCCCCGACGGTCGGCCAGTTTGCTGCAAATCCTGCCTCGTAACTGATGCGTTGCGGCGTGGCTGTCGTCGAGTTCGAGAGCGCGATCGACGTCCGCTAGCGCACCGGGAAAGTTTTTCAACGCCAACCGCACGATCGCCCGTCCGTACCAGGCACTTCGCAGCGTCGGATCGAGGTCGAGGGCGCGGGTATAGTCGGAAATGGCATCGTGCGATCGTCCCGCCTCGAAATACGCCCGTCCCCGGCGATCGTAAGCCAGCGCAAAAGTCGGATCGCCATTGAGGGCAGTCGTCAACGCAGCGATCGCACTGACGTAATCCCCTTCTCGGATACATTGCACTCCGCGATCGAACCACTCCTGTTCCATCATCGAAAAACCCCAATCAACCTACCAACATTGTATTTTTTGCGCACTCGTGCCGTCAGGTCGAGCGGTCGGTTGCGCGATCGAGTACCCTAGAGAGCGTCGGACTTGCAGAAACGCACGAGCGCAATGTTGCAATTTTTCGCGGCCGTTTGGCTGAGCTTGAACCTGTGGACGGGAATGCCGATGGCGCAAGCCGTATTGTATCCCCCCGCCCTGTCTTACAGCGAAGCCGAGTTGGTCGATCGCGACTTCTCCGAACAGCAACTGGCCTCGGCAGAATTTGCTGGATGCACCATGCGAGGGGTTAAATTCAACCGCGCCGACTTACGGGGAGCGATTTTCAGTGTCTCGTGGATGACCGACGTAGATTTTCGCGAGGCAGATTTGAGTAACGCGATGCTCGACCAAGTTACCTTTGTCGATACCGACCTACGCAACGCACAGTTAACCGATACGATTTTACTGCGATCGACTTTTGAGAACGTGCAGATCGACGGTGCCGATTTCACGGGTGCGATTTTAGACGGCGCTCAAGTCAAACAACTCTGTCGCCGTGCTGAAGGCATCAATCCCACCACGGGCATCGCCACCCGAGATTCTCTCTACTGTCCGTAAGTATTGCACTGGCCTGGAAGGAGGCGTCGCTAGCGACTGAGTTTGAGCGGCGTGACGGGAACGTCTTCCCACGAGTCCACGGTTCGCAAGCGTGCCACCCAACCTTCGGCTTTTTGGCGGTCGTCGAGGTTGTCTTGAAAGGATTTGAGGCAGTCTCGCGCTTGTTCTTCGTTGCAACTGGCGATGCAAGCGTGAACCATTCCAGTGGGATCGAGTTGTTCGCAGACCCAAACGGATGTCATCAGCGTGTTTCCCGTATTGTGTACGTTTTCATTTTAAGGAATCGAGACGGTGGTTCCTCCACGAAAAAACCCCAACTGGTTGAAAGTTGAGGGGCTTGAATTAAGAAAATTGCAGAAATGCCGTTCGGCGATCGCCTAACCGACGATGGCAGAGGTCGATTCGATGGGGAATCCGTTCGCTTGCCAACCGGCGAGTCCGCCTGCGAGTTCGGCTACGTTTTGATATCCGGCCTCGCGAAGCATCGATGCAGCCTCGGCCGTTTCGTCGTCCGTCGCACCGTAGATGTAGATGTCTCGCATCAGTTCGAGGTTGGCTAAGGCGCGATCGACCAGTTCGGCTTGAGTTAGGGAAATTGCCCCTTGGATATGGCAGGCGTTAAACGTAGTGCGATCGCGCACGTCGATAATCGTCAGCGCCGGTTCGCCCCAATCGAGGCGGCTTTTTAAATCGTGGGCGCTGGATTTGCTTTTCAAGCTTGCAGGAGTAGGAATCATAGGAGCGATAGATTGAATGGGTTGAAACAACGATGTAGACCTTATAGCTCCCAATGTAACGACTTTTTTAAAAAATGCAAATTTTTGTTTAGAAAGTATTGACGAATACATTTAGATGCATTATGCATTTTTTGCTAAAAATGGGCTGATTTGAGCGTTCTTTGAGAATTAAGCCTCTATCCAGATTCTTCGCAGTACTCCAGCCATAGCTGAAAGCTTGGCTGGTGGTGTAGCGAAGTGCGACCGAGGGGAGTAACCTACAAAAGATTTGCTACAGTTTAGATATGCTAAACATGACGTGGGAATTTAAGCTAGA
>NZ_JAQNCQ010000276.1:0-29743 GCF_028368005.1 Geitlerinema sp. CS-897
ATCTTGTCACCAGATGCGGTCAAAAAAGCAGTAGATTTACTCAACGATCGTCCTCGAAAATCTCTTGACTATCGAACCCCTTCTGAGGTATTTTATAGTCAGGGATCGGAGACCGTTGCATTTCAAACTTGAATTGGCGATTGAATATAAAAAAATAGAGAATACATTAATTTTAAGATTTTACAAAAAACTGTGTTTTTTGCCTAATAGAGTAGTTTAGCGATCGTCCACCCGAAAATTCTAGGCGATCGCCTTGGCGGTAGCGCCCCAACTGCGGTTTCCCGCCTGTGTCATGGGGTACTTTAACCGATTACTGATGACTGGGGACTGAATAACAGTGTACGATCGAATCAAACAGTTTAAGAAAATCCGATCGCACATAACAGATGTCAGCGACCTCCATCGCACCCACTCCAATCTCGTTTCCCCTCACCGCCATTGTGGGACAGGAAGCCATCAAACTGGCTCTGCTCCTGTCCGCCATCGATCCCGGTTTGGGCGGCGTGGCCGTGTCCGGCCGTCGCGGAACCGCTAAATCCGTCATGGCTCGCGCCCTTCACGCTTTACTGCCCCCCATCGAAGTCGTCGCAGACTCCCTCAGTAACTGCGATCCCAACAAACCCGAAGAGTGGGACGATCGCGCGATCGAACTTTACGGAAATCAGGCCAACGGCAGCAGTGCTGAAATGCCCGAGGTGCCCACCCGCGTTATCCCGACGCCCTTCGTGCAAATTCCCCTCAACGTCACGGAAGACCGGCTTCTGGGGTCGGTCGATGTAGAACAGTCCGTCAAACAGGGACAACCGGTGTTTCAACCGGGACTGCTGGCGCAGGCTCATCGCGGCGTCCTCTACGTGGACGAAATCAATCTTCTCGACGACCAAGTGGCGAACCTGCTGCTGAACGTCCTCACAGAAGGCCGCAACCAAATCGAACGGGAAGGGATTAGCTTCCAACATCCCTGTCAGCCGTTGTTGATTGCAACCTACAACCCCGACGAAGGACCGCTGCGGGAACATTTGCTCGATCGCATCGCCATTACCCTCTCCGCCGACCAAGTGCTGGGACTCGATATGCGCGTGGCGGCGGTCGATCGCGTGTTAGATTACGCCAAATCACCCGAACACTTCCTCAAGCAGTTCGATGAAGACCTCGACGGCTTGAAAACCCAAATTCTCCTGGCGCGAGAATGGTTGAAAGACGTTCGCATCAAACCGGAACAGGTCGAATATCTCGTCAACGAAGCCATTCGCGGCGTAGTCCAGGGACATCGCGCCGAACTGTTCGCCGTGCGCGTGGCCAAAGCCGCCGCCGCCTTGGACGGACGCACGGAAGTCAACGCCGACGACTTGCGCCGGGCTGTAGAATTGGTCATCGTTCCGCGATCGACCGTGATTCAGACGCCGCCGGAAGAGGAACCGCCGCCGCCTCCCCCGCCGCCGGAGTCCAACCCACCGGAAGACGAACAGCAGGACGACCAACAAGAGGAACAGGACGAGGACGACCAACAAGAGGAAGATCGACCGGAAGACCAAACGCCGGACATTCCTGAAGAGTTTATTTTCGACCCGGAAGGGGCGATTCTCGACCCGGAAGTGCTGTATTTCTCCCAATCGATGCAGCGGGTTGGGAAATCGGGAAGCCGCAGTTTGATTTTCTCTGACGATCGCGGACGCTATATCAAACCGATGTTACCTCAAGGGAAAGTGGCTCGCGTGGCAGTCGATGCGACGTTGCGGGCGGCTGCACCCTATCAGAAGTCGCGACGGTTGCGGAATCCGGGTCGCCGCGTCATCGTGGAACAGTCCGATTTGCGATCGAAACGGTTGGTTCGCAAAGCTGGGGCGTTGGTGGTGTTCCTGGTGGACGCTTCCGGGTCGATGGCGTTGAATCGAATGCAGTCGGCGAAAGGTGCGGTGATGCAACTGCTGACGGAAGCGTATCAGAGTCGCGACCAAGTGTCGTTGATTCCGTTCCGTGGGGAACAAGCCGAGGTGTTGTTACCCCCGACGCGATCGATTACTCAGGCGCGGCGACGGTTGGAACGGCTTCCCTGCGGCGGCGGTTCGCCCTTGGCGCACGGGTTGACTCAGGCGGTTCGAGTGTGCGTGAACGCCCAGCAGTCGGGAGATGTGGGTCAGGCTGCGATCGTGGCCATTACGGACGGACGGGGAAATATTCCCTTGGCGCGATCGCTCGGAGAACCGATGGAACCGGGGGAAAAACCGGATATTAAGAAAGAGTTGCTGGAAATCGCCGGAAAAATTCGCGCCTTGAGCATTCAGCTTCTCGTGATCGACACTGAAAGCAAGTTTGTTTCGACGGGATTCGCGAAGGAACTGGCGAAGCAGGCGGGTGGGAAGTATTATCACCTTCCGAAAGCCAGCGACCAAACCATTGCAGCCATGACGCAAAATGCGTTGAGAGATGCAATGGGTTAAGCCGTAGGGTGCGTGACTTGAAAAATCGGGTGTCGATCGTGAGACCGAGAAATCGTCACGCACCGACAACGTACACCGCCAACATACAAGGGTGCGTGACTTGAAAAATCGGGTGTCGATCGTGAGACCGAGAAATCGTCACGCACCGCTGAGGTTTCAAAAATTGCACCACATCAGACACAGAGGGATTTAAGTTCGAGAGAAATCTGGGAAGTTGGGAAATTCGACTATAGTAATGAGTAAAATGTCATCCCTCAAGTGCGATGACCGTCAACGCCACTTTACCGGACTACCTCAATTCCCTGATTTCCCTCGCTTTCGAGGCGGGGCTATTCGACACGCGCCCTGAAAGCCTTGAGGACATCCTCGATCGCCTCCCCCACGATCGCATCGTCGCCTGTTGCAACGACAGCCCCCTCGGAAAACACCTTCCCGCCGCACTTTACGTTCACTGGTGCGCCGTCGAGAACTTATCGCTTCCCCTGCGTCTCTACGAAGCCTGCGCCAGAAGTCTTCTCGACGATTTAGACGGTGCAACGCTGGTGAAGTTTTCTCTCGAACATCCGAAACTCTCCTATCTGGCTTACCCGGAATTCGACAGCGAACCCCATCCAGTGCTTCACAGCAGTATTCGCGTCAACCTCCACCATCGCAGCGTCGATCGCCGCACTTATCAAATTACTGAAAATCCTCCAGTTCTGCACCGGAAGGAAACCTTCGTCACCCCAGATTATCCCGGTTACGAGGATTTCGTGCGTTTGACGAAACAAGAGGAACGCTTCGGACTCCTCGATAAACGACGCCACATCGGAACCCTGGCGGGTTGGGAAAAATGTTTGCAGGAAGCGGGGGTCGAAATTCGCGATTACACGGTGGTTCGCCGCCACGACAGCGAGGGAAATCTCGTTAAGCCCAAGATCGATCGCCATCGCGCTGCTATCGTCCGTCACGATTTGTCTCGTCCGGTCAAATTGGCGTTACAAGCGGGGTTGCTACCGCCAGAGAAAAGCTTTTTTGATTACGGATGCGGGTACGGCGGCGATGTCGATCGCATCGCACAACAAGAAATTGTCAGTCACGGATGGGATCCCTATTATGCGCCAGACAATCCCATCGAAGCCGCCGATGTGGTGAATTTGGGGTACGTGATTAACGTCATTGAAGAACCCGCCGAACGTCGGGAAGCTTTGGTGAAGGCGTGGGAGTTGACGCGAGAGGTGTTGGTGGTGTCGGCGCAAGTTGCGATTCGCGATCGCGATGCGGGACAACTGGCGTATGGCGACGGGGTGGTGACGCGACGGCGCACGTTTCAGAAATATTACGAACAGGAAGAACTGAAAGTCTATATCGACAGCGTTCTCGGGGTGGATTCGATTCCCCTGGGATTGGGGGTTTACGCGGTGTTTCGGGATATCGATCGCGGGGAACAGTTTCGTCTGTCTCGGTTTCGATCGCGATCGACGACACCGCGAATTCGCGTCTCGGTGAAACAGTTCGAGGAACATCGGGAAATCCTCGAACCTCTGATGCAGTTTTACAGCGATCGCGGACGACTCCCCCGAGGAGACGAGTTACACGAACAGACGGAAATTCTCGAGGTGTTCGGAAGTTTCCGGCGTGCGTTTCGGGTGGTATTGTGGGCGACGGACGAATCGGATTGGTACGACATCGCCGAACGCCGCCGTCAGGAGTTGTTGATTTATTTGGCGCTGACGAAATTCCGCCATCTTCCCCGGTTCGGACAGCTCGATCGCACGTTGCAATACGATATTCGCGCCTTTTTTGGCAGCTACAAACAAGCGTTAGCCGCCGCCGATTTAATGTTGTTTTCTGTGGGGGATTTATCCCGATTATCGACCCTTTGCAACAACAGTCCTCTCGGACAGCGATCGCGGCGAGGGTTGGTGGTGCATATCAGTGCTTTTGAAGACCTCGATCCCCTGTTGCGAATTTACGAAGGTTGCGCCAGTCGCACTATCGGACGCATGGAAGACACGACGTTAATTCAATTTCACACGCAACGTCCGAAGATTTCTTATTTGTTTTGTCCCGATTTCGACGAAGATCCTCATCCAATCGTTCGGCGCATCGTACAAATCGATTTACAAGAATTAGACGTTACGTATTACGATTATACGTATTATAAAAATCCATTTGTTTTGCATAAAAAAGAACAGTTTGTAACTCCAAATTACCCTTTATATGATAAATTTAAACGGCTAACGCGACAAGAAGAAAAATGGGGATTGTTAGACGACTTAGAAAAAATCCGCCGTCAAAAACAGTGGATAGAATGCTTGAACGAACACTGCGCCGAATTGCAAGGACATCGCGTTTACTGGCAAAAAGACGCCGATCCGTATCGTAAGAAACTCGTTGTGTCTAGAAGGCGTCGTTCGGCAGAGCGATCGCACCGCGATCGCAATATAATATAATACTTCTCGCCTCAATTGTATTTAAAAATGGAAACTGAAGGGCGATCGGCGATCGCTTACAATCCACAGGGAACATCCCATTTCGGCAATTATAGATAAGCAGCTACTATTGAGAATACTGGCTTGCCTCTCACAGAGACGAATTCACCTACGTCTTGAAACGATTTTCAACAATCAATTGTCATGTATCTTCCAAAACGGGATGCTCCCCAATCCACATAACATAAAATGTCCAGCAGGATTTCAGAGGTATCTGACTCTTGCAGAAAAACTTCCATTAAATCTCCAAGAAGCAGTTGCAGCACTTGAAGGTACAGAATAGAAATACTTGTCTGCATAGATCGATCGCATGAATCGAGGGTCATCAAAACTGGGGCGTTTGCTGTCAGATATCGCCTTGTCCCATCACACCGCCAAAAACTGCTGAATCACGTCGCGACTCAACTCGCTAGTCTCGCCCGAAGCGACGATTCCCCCTTTCTGCATCGCGTAATAGCAATCGGCTTGGCGAACGAAATGTAAATGTTGCTCCACTAGCAACACCGAAATTCCCGTTTCTTCAATAATCCGACGTACCGCCGCTTCAATTTCCAAAATAATCGACGGTTGAATCCCCTCCGTCGGTTCGTCTAACACCAACAGTTTCGGTTCCCCCATCAACGCTCGAGCGATCGCCAACTGCTGTTGCTGTCCGCCACTCAAATCGCCCCCCATACGCCCCAACATCGTTTTCAGAACCGGGAACAACTCGAAAATCGACTCGGGAATCGTGGCGTTGCGTCGTTTCCC
The DNA here is from genome assembly GCF_028368005.1 of Geitlerinema sp. CS-897. Taxonomy (NCBI): domain Bacteria; kingdom Bacillati; phylum Cyanobacteriota; class Cyanophyceae; order Geitlerinematales; family Geitlerinemataceae; genus Geitlerinema; species Geitlerinema sp. CS-897. The sequence goes on from NZ_JAQNCQ010000276.1 coordinate 5,666, forward strand.
CGGACGAGCTTCTAACCCCAGTAATAGGTTTTCCTTCACCGTCACGCGGGGAATGATTTCTCGCCCTTGGGGAACGTAGCCAATTCCCAATCTCGCCCGTTTGTCGGGGGAGAGAGTGTTAATGGGAGAGTCCATCAGTTCGATCGCCCCCGTTCTCGGTTTCAGCAACCCTACAATGGTCTTCAATAGTGTGGTTTTTCCCACGCCGTTTCGACCGATGAGACAGACCATTTGTCCGCAAGGAACGCTCAAATCTACATTTCGCAAAATGTGACTTTCGCCGTAGTACACGTTTAATCCTGACACGCGCAACATCAAGTCAGATGCTGTGACTGGGGGATCGATAGTTGCGTTCGTCATGCTGCTTCTTCCTCTTGCTGTCCCAAATACACTTCAATCACGCGGGGGTCGTTCTGCACCTCGTCCATATTCCCTTCGCACAACAGCGATCCTTGGTGCAATACGCTGACAGTACGAGCGATTTGTCGGACGAATTCCATATCGTGTTCGATGACGACGATCGAATGACTCTGCGCTAACGCCAATAGGAGATTTCCCACGTTTTCCGTTTCCTCGTCTGTCAGTCCGGCTACCGGTTCGTCTACTAACAGCAAATCCGGCGACTGTGCGACTAACATTCCAATTTCTAACCGTTGCTTTTCTCCGTGAGAGAGTAACGCCGCCTGTAATTCCGCTTTCGCTGTCAAACCGATCGTTTCGAGAAGTCCGTTGACAGTGCGGCGATCGCTCTTTGTCGGTTTCCCCAGTAAGGTACGAAATACCCCTTTTTGGCGGTTGCTGGCGAGATCGAGGTTTTCTCGAACGGTCAAGTTGAGATAGACGCGAGGGGTTTGAAACTTGCGTCCGATTCCCATACGGGCGATTTGATGTTCGTTGTACGGCCGCAAATTTTGTCCTTGGAAATACACCTTTCCTTCGGTAGGTTTGACTTTTCCCGTAATCACGTCCAGAAAGGTGGTTTTTCCCGCTCCGTTGGGACCGATAACGACCCGCAACTCGCCGACGTTCATACTAAAATTGAGGTCGTTGAGAGCTTTGAACCCGTCAAAACTGACGGTTAGATTGTCGATTTCTAGAATTTTTTCGGTGGTTTGTTCTGACATCGATTCAGTGGCTCGGTACGAACGTTAACATTATCAAATGCAACAGAAGTTTGTTGAGGTGTCAGGTTTAGTCCTTCAACCCAATTTACGATTTTTTAACGCTCGAGTTCTTCCCGTTCTTGTTGAATTTCTGGGTCTTGTTCGAGAGCCGGATACGTAATGAGTTGTTCTTGTAAACCGAGGAGCGATCGCAACTTGGGAATTCCCCAATCTCGCGCCCAGCCGAAAATTCCGTTAGGAAGAACCGTCACCACCAACAGGAATAACGCCCCTTGGAAAAACAACCAAACTTCTGGAAACTGTTCGCTGAGAAAAGTTTGTCCTAACCGCACTAACAGCGTTCCAATAATGGCACCGATGAGGGTCGCGCGACCGCCTACCGCCACCCAAATCACCATTTCGATCGAAAAGGCCACTTCCATTGCACTAGGGGTAATAATGCCCGTTTGCACGGTGTACAATGCCCCCGCAACACCCGCGATCGCCCCCGAAATCGCAAAGACCAAAACCTTGTATCCTGTGGGGTCATATCCCGTAAAGCGAACCCGAGTTTCGTCGTCGCGAATCGCCACGAGCAACCGTCCGAACCGTCCCGTCGTCAACCAGCGACAGAGGAAATATACCAATAGCAACCCCAACACAGATATTTCGTAGAACGCCAATTGTGCGCCCTCCGACCCGACTAAAACGCCAAAAATGGTTTCCGTGTCGGTTTTGAGTCCGTTCGTGCCGTTAATGAGCTTTTGTTGACCGTTGAAAAAGTTAAAAAAGACCAGCAACGCCGCTTGCGTCAAAATCGAAAAATAGACCCCTTTAATGCGGTTGCGAAAGACGAGGTAGCCCAGCAAACCCGCCACGATCGCGGGAATTACGAAAATAGCAACGATCGTCAAGGGAAACGAATAAAAGGGCGTCCAAAACCAAGGCAGTTCCGTCACGCCGTATAACGTAAAAAATTCAGGAATTTGTCCCTCGGGCAGTTGTAGTTTTAAGTGCATCGCCAGAGCGTAGCCGCCGAGGGCGAAGAAAATACCGTGTCCCAAACTCAACAGCCCAGTATATCCCCAAATTAAATCGAGTCCCAACGCCACGATCGAGAGTGCGACAAACCGCCCTAAAAGTTTGAGTCGAAAAGCTGGGAGTAAGGCGGGCATGACGATCGCAAAGACTAACGCCAAACCGAGGGCGATCGCGAGTTCGATAATCTGTTGCTTTTTCTGTTGTTGTCGCTTGGCAAAATTGCCGACTTCCGCATTCATTGTAAATACCTAGACAGCCTGGGTTTTATATTCTGAACTATTGTTTGCGATCGAGATCGACAAAACGAGGCGCTTTTCCCGAATTTCCTTAAAGTTCTGCGGTACGTCCTTTTTGTGGAAAAATTCCCGATGGTTTCACCTGTAAGAACGCAATAATCAATGCAAACACCATAACTTTTGCCATACTCGTCGTGGCAAAAAACGTAAAGAAATCAGTCAAAGGTTGCAACGCATCACTATTAGAAAACATCAATGCCAAAGTTCCAGAGCCGATTAAATACGTCACGATTCCGATCGCTAACGCGGCGATAACCGTTCCGAACAAATTCCCCACACCTCCAACGACCACCACCATAAACACATCGACGATGTAATTTTGTCCCGTATTCGGACCGACCGATCCCAACAAGGTAATGGCACATCCTGCAATTCCCGCCAAGCCAGAACCGATCGCAAACGTCAACGCATCTACGGTATCGGTTGGAATGCCCAAACAAGCACTCATTTCGCGGTTTTGCGTGACGGCTCGGATTCGCAAACCCCAGATCGATCGATTCAAAAACCAGTAAATTCCCAGCAAACAAAGCACCGTTAAAACGATGATAAAAATCCGCGAATAGGGAAGTTGATAAATCCCCACGGAAAACCCACCCCGCAACCAAGCCGGGGGCGTTACGTCTACGTTTCGGGCGCTAAACCAGGGTTTTGTCAGGACTTCTACGCCAGTTTTCGATACCAACACCCCCGCCACTACAGAAATCGCCAACGAAAGCGGAAGTAAAGCGGAAATTGCAGCGGTACGAATGCGTTCCCAATCGGTACGTTTGCTGAGAAACCAGAGTCCGCCGAAAAACAACAGACAAAACAGGACAATTCCCAGAACTAATACACCGTTGACGCTGCGGACGAACTGACGCAAAATCAGACTGATTCCCCAGGTTGCCAGGAGAGTCTCTAGGGGGCGTCCGTAAAGGAAGCGAATGACGCCTCGCTCGAGGATCAGTCCTGCGATCGCCGACACGATAAACGCGACGGGAAGTGCTACGAAAATATAAAGGCTAAACGCACCGTCGCCGAATCCTTGAAAGATGTTTTGAACGACGAAAGTTGCATAAGCCCCGAGCATCATTAATTCGCCGTGGGCTAAGTTAATAACACCCATCAAGCCGAAGACGATCGCGAGTCCCAAGGCGGCGAGTAACAATACCGAACCAATACTGAAACCGTTAAAAATACCAACCGCAAGTTCTAGCATTTGCTGGTTAAAAGATTTACTTTACTCAAATCTTCAGTGCGCTCGAGCGGACACCCAAGGCACGCCCGAAGCAGAGCCTCGGGAACAACATTCCCAGGCAGAGCCTGGGAACGATGGTGCGACGGCGAAGTGACCGACCCGAGAAGGCTCAAACGTCTTCAGCCTTAAACCTTTCCCCTTTGCTGGGGTCAGACCAATCGCAGGCGTACCCCTTTGTGGCTGGAACGTATTGATTCCACGCTTGCGGGGCAACCGGTTCGTCGGTAGACCAAACGATATCGAACAAGCCGTCATCGCGCACTTGACCGATGCGAACCGTTTTCGAGAGGTGGTGGTTGGGGTTAACCGTCACCAACCCTTCGGGGGCTTGGAATTCTTGACCGATGGCCGCTTGACGGACGGCTTCGAGGTCGGTGGTTCCTGCTTGTTCGACCGCTTGCTTCCACAGGTACACCATGATGTACGCTGCTTCCATGGGGTCGTTGGTCACGCGATCTTCGCCGTATTCGGCTTTGAAGGCTTGAACCCATTTTTCGTTTTCGGGAGTCTCGACGGTTTGGAAGTAGTTCCAAGAGGCGTAATGACCGATGAGGAACTCTTTCCCGATTTGTCGCACTTCTTCTTCGGCGATACTGACCGACATGACGGGGTATTTGTCCGGTGTCAAACCTGCCCCTTGCATTTGTTTGAAGAACGCGACGTTGCTGTCTCCATTGAGGGTGTTGAAGATAATGCCGCCATCGGGCAGTGCTTGTTGAATTTTGGTAATAATCGGCGTGACTTCCGTACTTCCCAAGGGCAGATAATCTTCCCCGACAGTGTTGCCACCTTCGGCTTTTAGTTGTTCTTTAATGACGGTATTCGCCGTGCGGGGGAAAACGTAGTCCGAGCCGACTAAGAAAAAGTCCGTTCCTTTATTATCGAGCAGCCATTGGACGGCAGGCTCGATCTGTTGGTTCGGCGCAGCTCCCGTATAAAAAATATTTTTCGAGCATTCTTGCCCTTCGTATTGCACGGGATACCATAACATATGGTCTTTCGACTCGAAAACGTCTTTGACCGCTTTGCGACTGGCAGAAGTCCAACATCCGAAAACAACGGCGACTTGGTCTCGATCGATCAGTTTTTCGGCTTTTTCTGCAAACGTCGGCCAGTCCGAGGCTCCGTCTTCGACAACGGCTTCGATCTGTTTTCCGAGGACGCCGCCTGCCTCGTTAATTTCTTTGATAGCGAGTTTTTCGGCTTCGACCACGGTGGTTTCGCTAATTGCCATCGTGCCGCTGAGGGAGTGAAGAATGCCGACTTTAATGGTGTCGCCATTTTCTCCTCCCGTCGCGCCGTCACCGTTGCCGGTATCGGTTCCGGTTTCGGGGGGAGTGCTACAGGATTTTAACAGCAGGCTCGTTCCGAACGCTGCCGATCCGTACAGAAGAAATTTACGCCGACCTAACCCATTGCTCATAGTCAATTTTGTGAAAAAACTTGAATTCGCCAACCAGGGCAAAACGCTCGAAACGAGAGACTTTTTAATAGAAACTTAGAACGAGAAAAGACCCTCGGAACGTACCGACAATCGGTAACGTTCGCGAGGTGCGATGTGGCATCATCTCAAGATCGAGCGCAGTAGGAAATTTCTGAAAAACGGTAACAAGAACGCCCTTTCGCTGATGTATCCTAGAGGAATTTAAAAGTAGTAATTGTAACGAGATATACAAAATATGCTTTGTCCGGTGGGGATAACGGGAAAGTGCGATCGCCGTTGCAAAAATCCCCCAGTCGCCCTCGATCGATTTCTGTCGCGCGATAGAGTTGTTGGCTCGATGGAATTGAGTAATCTAGCAAGTAAGCTGCGTGTCGAGACTTTCATTCAAAACGTTTGAGGTGTTATGCCTGCCAGCAGAACACTGCAACACGCACAATATTTAACGACGTAACGCACCGACTCCGACCCCAGGACACCCGACGCAACCATTACTATGAGTTCGACTGCCTCCCCTCAACCTCAAGATCGCCTTGCCCTATCTCAAACTGTCCGCGATAAAGCCAAAACCCTACGGATTACGGGTTGGGTCAGCTTTTGGCTGCAACTGTTTGCGACCTTTGCTATTGTCTTATCTCTGATTTTCGCCGTGACGGGTCGCGGTGTGGCGGAGGAGTCGAACCCCGGAATCGGCATGGGAATGTTTCTGGCCACCATCGGCGGCGTTGGGGCTGCGTTTTGCGTCGTGTTGTCGTTTCGCTTCGCCCGCGTGGGAAAACGACTACTCGATCCCCGCGTCGATCGCAATCCCAAAAGATCGAATACTGTGCGATCGCTGAAAATAGCAGCAGTTGTGGGGATCGTCGGGGCGATCGTCACACTCTTGGGATCGGGTGTAACTGCCAGCGTTTTGGTGGCTAAAACGATTTCCCAACCCCCCGGAACCACGCTAACACAAGCCAGTCACGCCGTCCGCGCTCTCGATGCCCTAGTCATGGTCGCTAACCTCAACGGGATCGCTGCCCACTTTATCGCCATGTTAGAAGCGTTCTGGCTCATCTACCGCATCGGCAACCCCGAAGATGTCGGCTTAACGTGAAGATCCGCCTTTCCCAATCCCAAAAACAACAAAGCCGCGAACAGTTGGGTTCGTGGCTCGCTGTTGATTGTAAAATACCCCCAGGGGAATTCGAATCCCCGTCGCCTCCGTGAAAGGGAGGTGTCCTAGGCCTCTAGACGATGGGGGCAGGTATTTGGGTAGCTCCTCGAGCCTTATTACCTTGCGGCTTTATTGCTCGAGCGTTTACCAATATAGCTGTGATTTCTCGAGCTGTCAAGTCCCCAAACCCAATTTTTTCAGAATTCACCAAGCAGGCGAAACCCGAACACAACAAAGCAGCGAAGCCAACTGTCCGCTGCTCGCTGTTGATTGTAAAATACCCCCAGGGGAATTCGAATCCCCGTCGCCTCCGTGAAAGGGAGGTGTCCTAGGCCTCTAGACGATGGGGGCAGGTATTTTGTTTGGCGTCGGCAAATCTCGCTCGGGCGATTTCGCTTGAGCCTTTACTAAATTAACTAATATATTTGGAGCTGTCAAGTCCTAAAACCCAAATTTTTTCTAGAATTTTGGAGAAAGAGGGTTAGGTGGTTTGACAATAGCTGGCCAGGACTTGAATACAGCGATCGATCGCTCCTAGAGAGGCAATCTCGAAACCGTGGGTGTTTTGGGTGGGGAAGCCCAAACAGGCCGCTCGAGCAACGTGACCGAACTTCATGGCGATCGATCCGTCGCTGCCAAAGCTGCGAATCACCGCCTGTTGTAGCGGAACGTTCGCCTCTTGCGCCGCCGCCCGCAATCGTGCGTTCAACCATTCATCGTAAACGCCGTATCCGTCTTGAGACAACAACACCGGAGCGTCTCCATCTTCGATGGGATATTCTGGGGCGAGGGGGCAAATTTCTAAGGCGATGAGGGCGTCGAGGCGGTTACGGTTGGTGAAGTACAACGCTCCGATCGCTCCGACTTCTTCTTTCGCCGAGGCCACCAAATACACCGTCATCAGCGGGTTTTTCACCCGTTCGGCTAACGCCAGCAAAATGGCAACGGATGCCTTGTTATCGAGGGTATAACTGGTGATGTAGTCGTCGATGCGAAAGGGGCGTTTGCGGTGTTTTCCGACGACGACGCGGGTTCCGGGGCGCACCCCCACTAAATCGAGATGTTCGCGCGATCGCTTGGTTTCGATCCAGGCGTCTTCCCAATTCAACGCCAACTCGCTTTGCAACGCCTTTTGGGGGGAATTGTGAGAAACGTGACGGGAACCAAAGCTGAGGATTCCCGGTATCGTGGCGCGATCGCCGAGGAGATCGACGACGCCTTCTCCATACACCCAGGGAAACGAACCACCCAACGGACGGACGTTGACGCGTCCATCGGGTTCGATATCGTTGACGATCGCCCCAATTTCATCTTTATGGCCGGTAATAGCGATCGCGCGATCGGAATTCTGCCCTGGAATCTTCGCGATGACGTTTTCCGCCTCGTCTTTCCAAACTTCGACGCCACAAGCTGCGAAGCGATCGAGCAACAGGCGATCGATCTCCCGTTCGTCGCCGCTTGGGGAATGACACATCACCAAATCTTCAATCGTCTGACACAGTTCCTCAAACGCCAACTGAACCTCCTCGATCGCTAATTTACGCTAATGGGTCATTTTCCCATCTTTCGGTTGGGGGCGGTGCGTGACGCGGGAAGTCCATTCTCCTAACTTCGACAACATTGTTTCCCCGCGTCACGGCACCCTACGCTTTTCCTCTTCTCCTCTTTCGGTTGGGGGCGGTGCGTGACGCGGGAAGTCCATTCTCCTAACTTCGACAACATTGTTTCCCCGCGTCACGGCACCCTACGCTCCTCATCTCCTCTTTCGGTTGGGGGCGGTGCGTGACGCGGGAAGTCCATTCTCCTAACTTCGACAACATTGTTTCCCCGCGTCACGGCACCCTACGCTCCTCATCTCCTCAGCTTGCGTTACGATCGATTTATCGTCGCAAACCTACGGAATTATGGCTACGACCCGAGAAATCGAAACCCTCGCCGCCGAAATCGCCGATAAAATCTATATCGACGTGGCCAAATGGCATCTTTACCTCGGTGACGCGAACTTACATATCCCCCTCGCCGAACGGTTTTATCCGATGCTGGAAAACGACGATCTCAGCAACGCCAACGTTCAAACGGTGTTGCAAGACATCTCAGTTCCCCTCGGTGGCGGACGCACGGAAGTTTCGCTGCTGGACTTGCTGCCTGCAACGTGTCAAAGTCAGTTGGCGGAGTTGTTAGAGGATTTCCAAAAGGAAAATCTCTAGACGGTACGCTCGAATCACTTCTACACGATAGGCGAAATGCAAGTTCGACAAATTTTCGTTCATCCGGTTAAGGGATTGTCGCCCCAGTCGATCGCCCAGGCGGAATTACGAGAAAATTGGGGAATGGTGTGCGATCGCGCCTTTGGGTTAATGTTTGTCGATACGGGTAAAGAACCGGGAAGACTCGCCCCGTGGCAACAAAAAAAGCATTTCGCCGTTCAAAACGACTGGCCGCAGTTAGCCGCCTTATGCTGTCACTATGATTTCGACAGCCAAACCTTAACGGTGAAACGAAACCAGGAGGTTTTGCTGTCGGCGAAGACGAATGACGAGGGCGATCGCGATCGCATCGGCGCATTTTTCACCGAATACCTGCAAACCCTCACCCCCAGTTCCGCCGCCAGACATCCCCAAAAAGCTTCGATTTGCTTCGTCGGAACGGCGACGGGAGAAACCCAATATCGCGATCGCGAACCGGGACAAATTTCGATAATTTCCCAAGCCACCTTCGACGCGATCGCCCAAGCCGTCGGTGTCGAGGCCATCGATCCTCGGCGATTCCGCCCCAACTTCGTCGTCGAGGGAATTGCCGCCTGGGAGGAATTCAACTGGATAGGGCGTCGCGTAAAGTTAGGAAGCGTCCTCGTCGAAATCACCGCCCCCATCGGACGCTGTTTCAACATCAACGTCAACCCCGACACCGGAGAAGCCGATTTACCCCTATTGGCTCGACTTCCCCAACACTTCGGACACGCTCGTACCGGCGTCATCGCCAAAGTGTTAACCTCGGGAGCCGTCACCACCCACGACGAAATTTCTGTATACGGTGCGTAACGCGGGGATGACATGGGTTCGATAAACCTATGATGGGGGAGCTGTCAAAGGTGCGTAACGCGGGAACGAGATTGACCGGATGGCGGCCACAGGATTTCCCCCGCGTTACACACCCTTGTATGTTGGCAGCGTACATTGTCGGTGCGTGACGAGTTCTCGGTTTCACGATTTACACCCGATTTTTCAAGTCACGCACCCTACCAACTGGCGACTGGTGACTGGTGACTGGCGACTGGTGACTGTAAAAGACTGGTGACTGTAAAAGACTGGTGACTGTAAAAGACTGGCGGCTGAAAAACCGACACCGTTTTGCCACAATTTTGATGTTTTCTGAGGGAAACTTCGGATATCGTCCTTTTTTAGATCGACACATGAAGCGAAAGACGTTACTTTCCTTGGCGTCCCTCTCTCTCTTGACTCCCAGTCTCGCACCCCGAGCCGTCGCCACACCCCCACGAACTCCCGACATTGAAGAAACTTGCGAACTACTGGTGGTTGGTGGTGGGTTATCCGGTTCCGCCGCCGCTTACGAAGCTCTCCTCGACGGAAAAACCGTTTGCATGACGGAAATTACCGATTGGGTGGGGGGACAGATTTCCGCCCAAGGAACCTCTGCTCTCGACGAACGTGCCACGCAACGGAGTTTGCTGTACTATCCTCGAGGGTATCTGGCGTTACGAACTGCCATTGAAGATCGTTACAATCTTCTCAATCCGGGGGCTTGTTGGGTCAGCGAGTCCTGTTTCATGCCCTACGACGGTCACGAGTTGCTGTTTGAAATCCTCGAAGATGCCGAAGATGCTGGAGATGGGACGCTGAAATGGTTTCCCAATACGGTAATCAAAGATTTGGAGTATAACGCTGAAGGTAACATTATTTCTGCGGCGATCGCCATTCAACACCAAAGCACTCCCGACGCTCCCCCGATTAATACGTTTCCCCTGTCTGCAACCATCGAAGACGCCTATCGTTACGAAGATTCCGATCGCTTCGAGAAGGCGATCGTTCGGTTTGTCCCGCAACCGTTAGACAAAGACGAACCGCCGCGAACTTCCCCCAACTGGTACGTCATCGACGCCACAGAAACCGGAGAACTCATCGGCTTAGCGGACGTTCCCTATCGCGTGGGAATCGATCCCCGCTCCTATCTCGAACCCTCTTCTTCGAGCGAAACCGGCGATCCCTACTGTACCCAAGGTTTCACCTACACCTTCGCGATGGAGGCGACGGAGGAACCCCAAAACCACGAAATGCCGGAATTTTACCCCCAGTACGAACCCTATTACAGCTACGAACTCGATCGCCTGGCGGACTTCACCCTGGTTTACACCTATCGCCGCATCCACAGCATGAAGCCGAAGGAAGACTTACCGGGGAACGTGCGAGAATACCCGATTTATCCCGGCGACATCTCCATGCAAAACTGGACTTGGGGGAACGACTATCGCCCCGGAACCGCCGAGGACAACTTAATTTACACCCGCAACCAACTCGCGGAAACCGGACAACTCGAACCCGGCGGATGGCTGGGGGGACTGCGAACGGAGACGCTGCGGCGAGGTGAGGAAAATGCGATCGGTTACTTTTATTGGTTGGTTCGCGGAACCACCGATTCCCAATTAGGAGACGGCGTCAAAGAACCCCACCCCAACCACCGCTACCTCAGCGGCTTCGACTCGCCGATGGGAACCGCTCACGGTTTGTCGAAGTATCCTTATATGCGGGAAGGACGGCGGATTATCGGTCGTCCCGACTGGACGCATCGCGACGGGTTTACGGTGTGGGAAGTGGACATTTCCCAAGCGGATTTTCGCGAGGATTTCTACCGCATTAATTTACTTCCCGAGGAATTTCGCCAGTTGTGGGCGGTATTATCGGGGTTAGAGGCGACGGCGGTGGCTGCACGGGAGATTCCGCCAGAAGAAGCCGAACGGCGAATGCGATCGACCCTATTTCCCGATACGGTGGGAATCGGACATTATGCGATCGACTTTCACCCTTGCATGGCGTTGAGTCCCCCAGAAGCCCCTGGAAATTACGAGCGTCCGGGGGAACGGCGAGGTGCAGGACGGGCGTTTCCGTTTCAAATTCCCCTGCGATCGACGATTCCGCAGAAGTTAGACAACCTTTTAGTCGCCGGAAAAAGCATCGCCACGAGTCACATTGCAGCGGCGGCGTACCGAGTTCACTCCTTTGAATGGTCGGCTGGGGCTGCGGTGGGAACCACAGCGGCCTTTGCGTTAGAAAACGACATTGCACCTTACGAGTTGGTGGACGATTTGCCTTATCCCGAACCGCAGTTAGAGGCGTTGCAGCGGCGGTTGACGGATAATGGAAATCCGGTCGTGTTCCCCAATACGTCGATTTTTAACAATACTTGGGATAACTGGGATTAGTTGTCAGATTTGTAACCTTCTCCCCAATCTCTTTCTAGATAAGAGGTTGGGGAGATATGACGGTTAACGATAATGTGAAAAGCAGCGTCATACTAATTCTATTGCATTATGAATTTCCGCAAGTTATAATTGAAGATTAACAGCAAAAAATATGATTTAAGTTTTATGAAAATTCAAAATCTCAAAATCACTAACTTTAGAGGCATCCGCGAGCTAGACTTGGATTTTAGCGATCGCGATTTAGTTGTCTTGGTCGGCGTAAACGGAGTTGGCAAATCGAGTATCTTAGACATTTCTAGAATCCTTTTATCTTATTTGGCTGAATGGCTAAACGATTGGCAGTATTATAGCGAAATCTTAAGCCTATCGACTCCAAATGTCGATAAACCTCTATCGCTAATTGAAAAAAGTCTATACGAAGGACAACTAGCTGCATATCAGATGACAAAGGGATTGGAGACATTGGAAAAGCCTGACGATAAAATTCAAAAATCTTTTGATTCAAATTTTTTACTTCCAATCAATTTGCATTATATAGACAATAGATCTAAAAACTTGATAGCAAGAATTTCAATTGAAATCATTTTAGGCAATTTCAAAGAAAAAATTAAATGGGGCATTCAAACAAAAAAATCTCAAAATAGTAATATATTATCAGCGAAGAAAGCGTTACATGAAATAAACAAATTTACTAAAAATAAAGATGTACTGAATTTAGATGATATAAACTTACCAATCCTGGTTTACTATTCAGTTAATCGAGCGATTCCAAATTCTTTGCTCGATAGCCCAGAAGACTCTGAATGTTTTCTCAGTCAAGTCTATCATCAAGCTTTGACGGGAACTAACGTAGGATTTAAACACTTTTTTCAATGGTTTAAAATTTTAGAAGACATTGAAAACGAAGAAATTCGCGACAATCCAGAACATCGAGATAAAAAACTCGAAGCAGTTCGTTCGGCAATTTACGATTTAGTTCCAGGATTTTCTAACTTAAGAGTACGTCGATCGCCTTTACGGATGACCGTCAACAAAAATAACGAAGAATTAGAAATAAATCAACTATCCGACGGCGAAAAGTGCCTAATTGCAATGGTAGGAGATATCGCACGTCGGTTAGCCATTGCAAATTCAAATCTAGCAAATCCACTCGAGGGAACAGGAGTCGTCTTAATCGACGAAATCGAACTTCACTTACATCCTCAGTGGCAAAAAGATGTTATTCCTTCACTTCGGCGAACCTTCCCAAACTGTCAGTTTATCGTAACGACACATTCGCCGCAAGTTGTGAGTCAAGTTAAACCAGAAAATGTCTATATTCTAGAAAAACAAGCAGATAACATTGTAGTCAGCCATCCCGAACTCTCCTATGGTCGAGAGATCGGTCAAATCGTTGAAGACGTGATGGGAGGCGTTGCCAGACCCCCTGAAGTTCGAGACGAACTGATGCAGCTTTTTCAACTGATTGAAGAGGGGAATTTAGACGCTGCACGTCAACTTCACGAACAAATATCAGATAAAATAGGAGCGGACGATCCGCAATTAATTAAAGCTAGTGCGTCAATTCGTCGTCGGGAGATTTTGAATCGGTGAAGTATATCCGCAAAGGAACTGAACCCAAGCGGTTTGAGGAGTGGAAACAGGAAGAAAACGAAGATTGGAAACCGTCGTATGACGACAACTTCCAAAATCCAGAAAAGCAAGAAGTTCACGAAGCACTTTTAAAAGAACAGGGTTATATTTGCTGTTACTGCGAACGACAGATCGATCGCTCTTCGAGTCACATCGAACATTTGATTCCACGAAATCAACGTTACGATTTAGCGTTAGCCTATGACAACCTGTTCGCATCGTGTCAGGGAGAAAGTGAAACGCCACCTCCCAAATCCGTTCACTGCGGACATAAGAAGGCGGAATGGTATGATGAAACGTTGATGGTGTCGCCGTTACAGGAAGATTGCGAAACTTTTTTTCGCTACACGGAAGACGGACAAATTTTAGCATCCCGCGATGTTGAAAAAAACAAAGCTGCGACAACTACAATAGACAAACTCGGACTCGATATTCCCAAGTTGCGGCGAATGCGTCAAGCCGCGATCGAGGGATTTTTAGGAGATATCGATCGTCTGTTACCTGAACAAATCGAAACGTTATTGAATTGGCTATCTCAATCAAAGCAAGGTCAGTTTGAAGCGTTTGGTAGTGCGATCGCCTACGTTCTAAAACAGTATTATTAATAGAACATTCGCTCTCGAAAGTGATTCGATAAAACGAACGAGTTTAGAGCAAAATGTTTGACCCTAAACTCGTGTAATACGGAATCCAGGTTTGAAAACCCTGTTTTGCGGCCCTCGTCGTAAATTCCCTGTACGCTAGGACTTAAATCGATTTTGGGCGATCGCTTTAAGAGGGGTTATGGTGTGCGGATTCCGTATAAAAATGTAGAAACAGCGATCGCCCTAAATTGCCATAAAGCTTCCCGAATCGATCGCGTCGAGACTGACCCCCTCGAGGGTAGCCAACAACTCGTCAGCCAAAGAGATCGTCACGTCGTTACCCTGCTGAACGATCGCCAACTGCTCGAAAGTTATACCATCGAACAATCCCAAGCGATCGCCACCACTAAAGTCGGCAATGGTATCGCTGTCGTAACCGACGCGCAAGACGAAAACATCGTCACCTTCTCCTCCCATGAGGATATCGTTTCCGAGATCGCCCCAGAGCAGATCGCCACCGGAACCGCCAATTAAGGTATCGTTATCTCGACCGCCCCAGAGGACATCGTTTCCGTCGTTTCCTTGCAGGAGGTCGTCCCCTTGGTTCCCTGCCAGCAAATCGTTTCCGGCATTTCCCTCAATGAAATCGTTGCCGAGATCTCCACGAACGATATCGTTTCCGTCACCGCCGCGAACGCTGTCGTCGTCTTTCCCCGCTACGAGCAAATCGTCGCCAGTTCCACCATCGAGGATATCTTTACCTTGATTACCAGTGAGCGTATCGTTTCCATCGCCGCCATAGAGGTTGTCGTTTCCAGCCAAACCGACGATGAGATCGTTGCCGTTATAGGCTGAAATGGTTTCTCCATCGTCGCTTCCCGTGAGTACGTCGTCCGTATCGCTTCCGTCGAGAACGCGATCGGTGGGGTTGGGAGAGGGGAAGGTGCGATCGCTGACATCTCCAGAAGAACCAGAAGAAGCATCGGAATTGGGATCGTCTGTAACGGGAGACGGAGATGGCGAAGGCGATGGCTCGTCAGTCGGTGTTGCGGCTGTAACTGTAATGGCAACAGTATCGGTGTCTGAGAGAAAACCATCGCTGGCGGCGATCTCCACAGTGGCCTCTCCGGTAAAGTCCGTCGCTGGCGTAAATTCCAGCGTCGATAACGCGGCGTTGAGGTCGCTGAGACTTCCCGAGAACGTCACCACTGCATCGTCGGTTCCGTCGCCGTCTGCGAAACTGAGTCCGGTGGTTTCGGTGAGGGTTAACGTACCGTTGTTAGCCGTCAGGGTCACGTCTAAGTCGTCGCCATCGGCATCGAACACGGACATTTCCGACAGGTTGAGAGCGGTGTTGACGGACGTTTCTAAAGAATTGCTCGAAACCGTGTTTTCCGGCGCAACATTAGATGCAGAGGGAGGAACTGGAACCGCTCCCGTACCTTGAATGGCGAAGTCGTAGGGGTTCTCGTCGCTGTCATCGTTGGCAATGCTGAGCGTGGCAGTGCGAAGTCCTTCCTCAGAGGGGTCGAAGGTGACTTGGAAGGTCGTACTTTCCGAGGCGGCCAGAGAAGCGGCGGGAAGCACAGTCACGCTGAAGTCAGAAGCATTAAGGCCGCCAAGACTGACGAGGGGGGAACCACTGAGGGTTAAGGGGGTGTTCCCGAGATTTTCTACCGTGAAAGTACGCACGACTGTTCCGCCAGAAACGTCGGTGCTACCAAAATCGGTATGGTCAGACACATCAGGGGTAGTGCTATCGTCGGTGATGACTGTGCCGTTTCCTGTAATTTCGATTTCGGGGCGATCGAATTCAAAGGCTCCGATATCGCGAGCCAATCCGACAGCGGCGACTCCCCGTTGGTCGTTGGAGGTGGCATCGGTTCCCGAGCCATCGATGGCAGGACTCCCCGGTACGAGTGCGTGAGTGAGCGTCTCGCCGCCGTTGTCGGCTAGGGTTGCCTCGAGAACGTCGCTCAAGCTGAGTCCGCTGGTATCGAGGACGAGATCCGATCCCGAGCCGATGCTACCGGAACCGTTGCCGGTGGTGGTTCCCAGGATGTTGTTGTGGTTACCGTTGATGTTGTTTCCTGCTACGTCGGGGGCTTCACCACCTCGATCGATATTGCCAGCGATAATGCTGTTGCGGACGGTAAACGGATCGCCGTTACTGAAGATGCCGCCTCCGTCTCCCTGCCCGTTGGCATCGGCATCAGCAATGTTATTAGTAATAGTCGTATTTTCGATGAGGCCACCATGCCAGCTCCGAATGCCGCCACCGTCGTAATTATCTGAATTGCCCGAGATTGTTGAGTTACTGATATTAATGGCTTGACGACTGAAGATACCACCACCATGGTTGTTAGAAATGGTGGAATAGTTAAGGTTGATATATCCATAACTGGAAATGCCACCACCGTCATAGCCAGAATTTCCTGAAACAGTCGAATGGGTAAGGGTAACGTAGTCTCCAGCAATACCACCGCCGTTAGAGCTAGAGTTACCCAGAACTGTTGAATGAGTAAGAATAACATCTCGTCCAACAATTCCACCACCATCGTTGTAGCTAGAATTTCTCGAAATCGTGGAGTTGCTGAGATCGATATCTCCCCCACTAATACCACCACCACTGAGAAAGGCAAAATTCTCTAAAATCTCAGAGTTGGTGAGAGTGACATCACCTTGCCACGTGTAAATCCCACCACCACGATTTCGGGCGGAATTGTCTGAGATTGTGGAATTTGCAACGGTGATAATCCCACTGTTCATCGGACTCCCATTGTCCTGTTGCCAAACACCACCGCCGTGGTCGTCACTCGAATTACCTGAGATTGTGGAATCGTTTAGGGTGATAGTTCCTCCGCTCGCAATACCTCCACCGTTGCCATAGCTAAAGTTATCCGAAACTGTCGAGTTGTCATTGAGGGTAACACTTCCCAAACTCTTAATTCCGCCACCACCCTCACCATTGAACCCACTGGAGTTATTGTTATTAGAGATAGTAGAGTTAGTCAGGCTCACAGATCCTTGACTGTAAATGCCACCGACCCACGAGCCAGAATGCCCTGAGACTGTTGAATGGCTGAGGGTAACATCGCTACCACTCCAAATCCCGCCGCCGCTTGAGTTGCCGGAGCTGTGTGAAACAACTGAGTCGGTCAAGGAAACCTCTCCATAGCTTCCAATCCCACCGATATTGTCGCTGATGTTGTTCGAGACTTGGGAGTTGTCGCTGAGGCTAACTTTCCAATTGCCCCAAATTCCACCGAACTCTTGGCTGGAATTCCCTGAAATTGTGGAGTTCGTGAGGCTGACCTCTTTCAAGCTGTAAAGACCGCCTGCCTTTTGGCTGGAATTATCTGAAACGGTAGAGTCAGTGAGGGTGATGTTTTCCTGGCTGTACAGTCCGCCGCCCCGGTAATTGCTCGAATTGCCCGAAACTGTGGAGTTATTCAGTAAAACAATCGTTCCCTGACTGTAAATCCCCCCTCCCTTGTATAGGGGCGGGCCCTGATCGTTGATGGAATTTCCGGAGACTGTGGAGTTGTTGAGAGTGACCTTTCCACCACTGTAAATACCACCACCACTAAGCTTGCTGGAATTTCCGGAGACTGTAGAGTTGTTGGTTAAGCTGATGTCTCCAAAATAACTGAAAATGCCCCCACCAGCGCCGTCGTAGCTTATATTGCCTGAAATCTCGGAATTGCTGAGATTAGTACGTCCCAAGCTATTATAAATGCCACCACCATTGCCATAGCCAACGTTGTCGGAAACCCTGGAGTCGTTGAGAGTGACATCCCACTGACTATAAATACCGCTACCGTCATAGTAGTTGGTATTACTCGAGACTGTGGAGTTGTCAAGCAAAGTGATATTTCTGCGACCGTGAATACCCCCACCTTGACCGTAGTAGCTGACATTGTCTGAGACGCTGGAGTTGGTGAGAGTAATATTGTCTTCACTGTAAACTCCACCACCGCTGGAGTCAGCGACATTGTCCGAGACGATCGAGTCGATTAGGTTAAGCTCTCCAGAGCTATAAATCCCCGCACCGGCCTCAGACAAACCGATTGTTTTTCCTCCGGTTATTTTCAAACCTTCTATGGTCAAAGGCTTGTAGTATGGGCTGTTGATGACGCGAGATTTTTCATCAGCATCGATCGCCAGGTTCGCCGCTCCCGGCCCGACGATCGCCAATCCTTCGGTAATCTCTAGTTCTGTACCATTGAGGGTGATGGTTCCCGTCAACCCAGGTTCAAACCGGATTTCGTCAAATCCGTTTCCCCATTCCGAACCATCGATCGATGTATCTGTGTTGGCCGCCTCGATCGCTTCCCGTAGCGTTACCTTACCATCGCTGATGGTATTGTCGTCGAGCGAATCCACGAAGATAGTCGCCATGTCCTAAGTCCCTTTGGATAATACATCTTTCCTGGGATTTCGATTTACTACAACTGGCTTTCAAACAATTCAGAGATTACTCTGCTGGGTCTTTAGTCATTATAAAGATAGTTCGCGCAAAATTACTCTTGTTTTTATCACAAATCTTTAAGAAAATCGCAAAGAGATCGATGTTTTTCGGAGTATTTTCATTCTATGAAAAACTACATAAAATCTGATATTAAAATTTTAAATTCTATGTGAAATTACGCACGACAGTCCCAAATATCACTCTCTCAAACTCATTCCAATTATGAACAAACTCCGCTTGAATCTCGGCTGTGGCTCGAAGCTGTTGTCTGGCTATGTCAACGTTGACAAGTTTGGTACACCGGATCTGCACTTCGATCTCGAAACCTTTCCCTGGCCTTGGACAGACGACAGTGTTATCGAAATTCAATTGGTTCACGTCCTCGAACATTTAGGGCAACAAACGGACGTTTATCTCCAAATTATTCAGGAAATGTATCGTGTTTGTTCCGATGGTGCGACGATTAGAATAGTCGTTCCTCATCACCGTCACGATAACTTCGTTCGCGACCCCACTCACGTCAGAGCTATTACACCGATGGGATTGATGATGTTCTCTCGTCGTCTCAATCAGGAATGGCAAGCACAAGGGCGATCGAATACACCACTGGCACTCTATCTTAATGTCAATTTCGAGCTAGTGAAGACGAATTTTGTCCCCAGTCAGCTATGGTGCGATCGCTACCCCAATCGCGTTTCAGACTTACAACTGCTTTTACAAGAAAGCGCACTTTATAACAATCTCATTGAAGAAGTGGACATGATTTTAAAGGTTATTAAATCTAAGGTTTAAATCCACGAACTTTGGCGTGCCTCCCAAGATTGTAAATCGATCGGAGGCACGCTTTATCCCTCTTTTGTCATCTGTCATTTTCGGAATGAAAATTTCGATTGAAGCCGTTTAATTCTTGTTAAGGGAAGGTTTGAGAGATATTTTGACTTGAATTCTACAATTTTCAGACTTTTGAATAATAAAATAGCAATCCTAAATGGTTTGCGGAAACAGATCGGCTGAAAACCCTATACCATAATAATTCATATTGAAAACGATTCGCAAATGAGTTCATACTGCTAAATCTCTCAAGTTCAAACCCTTCAATATATTTGGAGTTTTTTTCTAATAGGAAACCAGCCCTATCTGTCAGCCCTATCTGATAGAAGAGGGTTATACGAAATCCAAATTTTAAACGCCATTTCATTTTTGAATCGGCGGATTTATAGTTATTGCTCGTTTTTTTTGAATTGAATAAATTTCATGAGTTGCGTTTCCATAGTTGTAAGAGTAGCCACATCACCAAACTGCCACCGATTCCAATAAAAAGACTCAAAAGAAAAGCCGGATCGAGCAAAATATTAGAAATCGTGAGTTCTCGAGTTTGCTGTGCGTCGGGTGGTTGAGTCGTCGCCACCGTCACCGCCAGCGCACTGGTGGCTAAGCCAACACTGGCAATTCCAATCGTGACGTTGAGCTTACGATCGCTCTTCGTTTGTTCGATTTGAATGACACCTTCGATATTGCGAATGAGGTTGTCCAGTAATGTTAAACCGCTCGACAAATTGTCGCGATCGAGTTCAATTTGCTGACGAAAAACTTTGGGATTCCAAGCATTATTAATTTGAGCATCCCAGCCAATTCCTAACGATTCTTGTCGCTGCTCGTGATTTGCCAAATTAATCGATATTGTCTGACGTTGCGCGTCCATCAGAATGAGTTTTCTCGCGTATTCAGACTGATGTAACGATAAATCAGTTAACTCTCGCTTGAGAAGGTTGAGTGAAAATTGCTTGTTTTGAATGCGTTCGTGAATCTGTTCGTAGCGATTTTTAATGCGACCATAATGTTTTTTGAGTTGATGCTTGAGTTGATGACTTTGCCAAGTTGCCCAAACAATTTTATTGCGGTATTCAAACCAGCGCAGGAAGTCGAGACAACGCCGAGACATTCGATCGGCGATTTTTTCAACTTCTAAATCGGGGGGAAATAAAAGCAAAACGACGTGAGGGAATGCTTGATGAAATTCGCTCAGCTCGAGATTCCAAAGTGTCGGTGTTTTCCAAAATTCAAACATCGAGCCGCCTAAAAATTGCCCCCTCGATTGTAAGTCGCGATCGAAGTCTGGTTTTTCGGGAAGTTCGAGTGTTTTATAAATTTCGCGGGCAATATTTTCTAACTTTTCAGGTTGTGTCACCTGACACCAAAACAGCCACGTTTCTCCTAACGTTCCGCGACGTTCTTTAATAAGGCGATCGCTCAAAGCTTCGTCGCGATCGATATTTTGAATAACTTGAGACTTGAGTTCTCGAATCGATCGAACCCGTTTCGGGCGATAATCGGGTTTTTTAGATTCCAAATATTGCCCCGAAGACTCAACTTGCAAAGCATAAACATCGCCTAGCCGAACGGGATACAAGTATCCGTCTAAATTCGCTAAAGGTTCGTAACGCTTCGGTAAAAGTTCGTTAGCGATATTTTTACCTTCGTAGCTTTCTAGCGTTTGTAATTGCTCTTCTGAGAGATTTGAATAAATTTTATTCCAGAAATGGCGTCGAGCTTTATCTAAATCCAGTTCGTCATCGCCGAGGGTTTCGCCTCGATCGTAAATAAATAAATCTAACGTCGGATAAACGAGGCAAGCTTCATCGAAGGGTTGCGTCTCCTCTCCCATCATTGAGATTCTCCAGTGGATTTAAAAAAGCGATCGCAGATCTTTCGCCAGCGGCCAGTTTTCACCACTTCCTGACTGACTTCACGTAGCGTCTCGTCATCTGCTCGATCGATCGCCTGTAGAAAATTCTCGAATTCGAGTTGAGATAACTGATTTTCCCGTTCCCAATCCGGTTGGGGCGGTTTTCCTTTAGAACGTATCGCGAGGGGTTCGTCGAGGTAATCGCACCAGTCTACATATACGTTTCCCAACTGACGCTCTGCCCAAGTATTGAGGCGTACTAAGTCATCAGGATCGTTCCAGTTCAAATCAGCGAGTTCGATGTGCCAATTGTCAGGAAGATTTTCTTCCCGTTTTGCCAAAGTCAGTAAAAGAGCTTTCAGCGTAATACGAGTGACTGCATCCATCAATCTAAACCCACGACGGTTAAAGCTGCCCAAAAATACGGATCGTCAAACAGGGGCGTATCCCGTTCTTTGATTTTACTTTGTTGCCGCTTTCTGCGTTCGAGTGCTAGAAATGCCCGACTATTGCGTTCGAGGCGCGTCAACCAAACGTCATACCACGCGATTAGACGGTTCGCCGTCTGTTGTCGCAACCACGCCACCGCTTTACCTCGCGCCACAGAGGGAACGTCGCCCTCGCGCAGAAGCTCGTAAAACCGCACCATCAACAGCGCACTGGCATCAGATTGCACCAACCACAGCGAACTCGCCACGCATTTCGCCCCCATCGCCAGAAAACCACTCGCCCAACCCACGTATTCCGTAATGAGATCGTAATTGCGGGCAATTCCCGTTTCGCAAGCGGACAGACTCACCAAATCGTAACTGCTTAGATCTTCCGCCTCCTCCACTAACTGTTTTAACGTCAGCGATTCCCCCTGGGCGAGACTGAGAAAAGAATGGGCGGGATTCGGGAACTCGTGCCAACTGTGTCCCGTGAAGTGACAGTAGCGATAGGCAGATTTGAGGTGTTCCAGGGTTGCGGTTGGCGTGGCGTTGTCTCCCTCCAACGCTGTCGCTTCGTACAGGTGACGAATCGCCGCCGCCTCGAAAAATGCCATCGGGAGGTCTTTCGTGGGACATTCGAGGCTGAGGAGGGCGGTAGTGGATTGGCGAGGTTCCTCTTGCGTCGCCAACCCCGTTTGCACGGAAGGAAGGCGCGTCATGGCGAAACAGTCGGGAAACAGGGCTTCCAAGGGGACGAGGTGCAGTTCCTTGTGGGGGAACAGAACCAGCGGAATGCTGTAGGGTTCGGCAGAATCCGGCGGGGACAGTTCCGCCACAATTCCGTCGATGTCTAACAGGTGTTTCAACTGCGTCAGGCGTTCTGGTAAGTGGGTGCGCCAAGGATGTTCGGGGTCGGGATTGGCTTTGTCCTTCACCTCGCGATAGTCGAGATAGTCTTGGTTCCACTCCTCCCACCACTGCTGAAAGGCTGCGTGACGCTCCGTGGCAGAGGTGGCGCTGTTGAGGAGGCGCGGCGGTTGTCCCGGTTGGAGGAGGAAGGCGTTCAGGGCGCTGGGGCTACAGTGCCAGTAGACGAGGGCGGTGTGGGTGCGGTTGGCGAAAGCGGTGGCGGTTTCAGCGGTTGCTGAGACGAATTCTTCCGTGTAACCGCGCAACAACCAACGCAGACAGGTGTTTTTTCCCCGTTCTGCCAGTTCCCAAGCTTTTACCGCATTGTTTGCCCGCGCCCAAAGGTCTACGGTCATTTGCTGGAAGTCGGCAAACTCGAATTCGAGTTGTCGTTTTTTATGGGGACTGGGAACGGTTTTGAGGTACTGATGCAGGACATCTGAACCCTGTCGCATTACCTCATCGGCTTCTTCGGGTTGTCCGAGAGCGGAGCAGACTTTTGCGAGGTCACGCCGCACTTTGAGATGCAGTTCGGGAAAGTCTCGTGCAGTGAGGGTTTTTAGGGCTTCGTCGTATTCGTGTTTCGCTTGGTGGAAGTAGCGACGGCGCTCTCCTTGTAAGTAAAGCTTGGGTCTGGCGTAGTAGTAGCGAGCTTGACCTATTGCATAGTGCAATTGTCCCCAACCTTCGGGGTGCGTCTCGCGGGGACAGTGTTCGAGTCCTTGGCGATAGGTGGCAAGTTTACCTCGATAACCCCGTTGAGCGAGATCGGGATATTGCACGGTAAGGGGGGTAAAGACAGAATGGAGGAGTTTTTCAACTGTATAGCCTCGGTTGTCCCAAGCCTGGTAGTAATCCGGTTTCAGAGCTAGGGCGCGATCGTAACTCTCCAATGCCTCCTCGTACCTGCCTAACTTATAGAGAGCATTGCCTCGGTTGTACCAAGCCTGGTAGTAATCCGGTTTCAGTGCCAGAGCGCGATCGCAACTCTCCAATGCCTCCTCGTTCCTGCCTAAATCATTGAGAGCAACGCCTCGATTATCCCAAGCCTGGCATAAATCCCGATTGAGAGCCAGAGATCGATCGAAACTCTCCACTGCCTCCTCGTACCTGCCTAAATAATAGAGAGCAATGCCTCGCCCGTTCCAAGCCTCGTAGACATCCGGATTCAGTTCCAGAGCGCGATCGAAACTCTCCAATGCCTCCTCGTTCCTACCTAACTTATAGAGAGCATTGCCTCGCCCGTTCCAAGCCTCGTAGTAATCCGGATTCAGTTCCAGAGCGCGATCGAAACTCTCCAATGCCTCCTCATTCCTGCCTAAATTCCCGAGAACAGCGCCTCGGTTGTACCAAGCCTGGTAGAAATCCGGTTTCAGTTCCAGAGCGCGATCGTAACTCTCCAATTCCTCCTCGTACCTGCCTAAATTCCCGAGAACACTGCCTCGGTTGAACCAAGCCAGGTAGACATCCGGATTCAGTTCCAGAGCGCGATCGCAGCTCTCCAATGCCTCCTCGTACCTGCCTAAATTCCCGAGAACACTGCTTCGGTTGCCCCAAGCCTGGTAGTAATCCGGTTTCAGTTCCAGAGCGCGATCGTAACTCTCCAATGCCTCCTCGTTCCTACCTAAATCATTGAGAGCAATGCCTCGCC